>NZ_JBTVYK010000051.1:0-50315 GCF_054788135.1 Streptomyces sp. O3 | reverse complement strand
GCGCGGGCCCCCGGGGGGCTCCCGCGTGGCATCACGGGGACCCCCCCGGGCCCCCCCCCCCCACCCGGGGGGGGGGGCCCCCCCCGGGGGGGCCCCCCCCCACGGCCTGTCGTGCGCTCGCTGCTCGCCCCTGAACGCCGCGGTACGCGGAGTCAGGCGGACTTGCGGCTGTTGTCCCGCGGGTGCACGGCGATGTTCATGGCTCCGGAGCGCAGGATGGCCAGGCGCTCGGCCAGGACCTCCTCCAGCTCCTCGCGGGTGCGCCGCTCCATGAGCATGTCCCAGTGCGTACGCGCGGGCTTGCCCTTCTTCTCTTCGGGCCCGTCGCCATCCACCAGGAGTGCCTGGGCCCCGCAGACCTTGCACTCCCACTCCGGCGGGATCTCCGCCTCCACCGAGAACGGCATCTCAAAACGATGGCCGTTGTCGCATGCGTACTCCACGGCCTGGCGCGGGGCCAGGTCGATGCCGCGGTCGGTCTCGTAGCTGGTCACTACGAGGCGCGTGCCGCGAAGAGCTCGCTCACTCATGAATCGTGCCTCCCGGGCTTGTCGCCCACAGGACAGGTGTCGCTGTCGTCGTCATCCGGTCAACGTCCGGTCGGCGGTAAAGATTCCCGTTCCGGGTCATGCGTCGCCGTCGTAGCCGCCCCTTGTTGTACCCACCAGCGCCCGGTTTGTCACATCTAGCAGGAGATGTCACCCAGGGGTTCTCTCTCTTCAGCGCGCAGTAACGGTCCGCCCGGCAAGTCAAAGGCGTACACTACCGGCCTTCGGCCTGAACGGCTAAATCCGCGCGGGGACGATCGCCCGACGGGCTCACTCAGACCCAGGCTCCTCGCTCTGTGAGCACTTCGGCGAGTGTTTCGATCGCGTCGGTCACGATTCCGTCCACGCCGAGGTCGAGCAGGGCGTTCATCCGCTCGCGGTCGTTCACCGTCCACACATGGACCTGGAGTCCGCGCGCGTGCGCGGCCCGCACGAACCGGCGGTCGACGACCCGCACCCCCGAACGGACCTCCGGCACCTGGGCGCACACCGCCGACCGCCGTGGCATCGCCGGGACGCCGAACGAACGCAGCCGCAGTCCGCACACGCCACGCGTGCCGAGCGACGTCGCCAGGCGCGGGCCCGCCAGGCGCTGGGCGCGCGCCACCCGGCGTTCGGAGAACGAGCCGACGCACACCCGGCCCCAGGCCCCGGTGCGCCGGACGAGGTCGAGCAGCGGCATCAGGGCGGCCTCCGTCTTGAGGTCCACGTTCCAGCGCGCGCCGGGGAACTCCTCCAGGAGCTCCTCAAGGAGCGGCACCGGCTCGACGCCCGCCACGCGCGCGTGGCGCACGACGCTCCACGGCAGGTCCGCGATCCTGCCCCCGCTGTCCGTCACCCGGTCCAGGGTCGCGTCATGGAAGGCCACCAGCCGCCCGTCGGCCGTGGCGTGCACATCGGTCTCCAGGTAGCGGTACCCGGAGCCGACCGCCCGCCGGAACGCGGCCGCGGTGTTCTCCAGACCGTCCGCCGCCCCGCCCCGGTGGGCGAAGGCGAGCGGGCCCGGCATGTCGAGATAGGGATGTCGTACGGGGATGCTCACCGGGGAAGTATCGCCCGCTCGCGTGGCGCACCGGCGACCACCGTGCCGCCGCCGGACGGCGAAGGGACGGCGAACAGTCGCAGGAAGTACTGCGCGAGCGGGCCGATCGCCAGCGCGTAGGCGACGGTGCCGAGCCCCACCGTGCCGCCGAGGGCGAAGCCGACGGCGACCACGGTGACCTCGACGGTGGTGCGCACCAGCCGGATCGAGCGCCCGGTGATCCGGTGCAGGCCGGTCATCAGGCCGTCCCGCGGGCCGGGGCCGAAGCGGGCGGAGATGTACATGCCGGTCGCCGCCCCGTGCAGCACGATCCCGACGACCAGCAGGGGAACCCGTACCGCCAGGCCGTGGACCTCCGGCAGGACCGCGAGCGAGGCGTCCATGGCCATGCCGATCACGAGGACGTTGGAGACCGTGCCGAGGCCCGGACGCTGCCGCAGCGGTATCCACAGCAGCAGCACCGCCGCGCCCAGGATGGTCAGCACGACGCCCATGCTGAGTCCGGTCAGCTCCGCCAGACCCTGGTGCAGCACGTTCCACGGCTCAAGACCCAGCCCCGAGCGGACCAGCAGCGCCGAACTCGCGCCGTACAGCACCAGCCCGACGTACAGCTGGAGCAGTCTGCGCGCGAGCAGCCTGCGCGGGGACTGGGTCCGCGGAACCGTGAGTGTGGCTGATCCGGACAAGTTGTGCCCCCCGGTGGTGGTAGTGGCCTGACCCGTGACACTCTGTGGCTTGTAGCGCGATGCCAACTATGGCCAATTCGAGGAAGGTGGACTGGTCTGTATGGCCCAGTGGACTTCGGCGGTGGGCTCCACTCAGCTCGCCCGGCTGATCGGTTCCCAGCAGGAGCGCCCCGCGGGCGCGGGCACCCGCCGCCCGCCCGCGTACCGGTCCCTGGCCGACGGCATCCGGCTGCTGGTCCTGGAGGGCCGGGTCCCGGTGGCCGCCCGGCTGCCCGCCGAACGCGAGCTGGCACAGGCGCTGAACGTCAGCCGCACCACCGTCGCCGCCGCCTACGAGGCGCTGCGCGGCGAGGGTTTCCTGGAGTCCCGCAGAGGGGCGGGCAGCTGGACCGCCGTCCCCGCGGGCAACCCGCTGCCCGCACGCGGCCTTGAGCCGCTGCCGCCCGAGGCGCTCGGCTCCATGATCGACCTCGGCTGCGCCGCGCTGCCGGCCCCCGAGCCATGGCTGACCCGCTCCGTGCAGGGCGCGCTCGAGGAGCTCCCGCCGTACGCCCACACCCACGGCGACTACCCGGCAGGGCTGCCCGCGCTGCGCCAGATGCTCGCCGACCGCTACACCGCGCGCGGCATCCCGACCATGCCCGAACAGATCATGGTCACCACCGGGGCGATGGGCGCCATCGACGCCATCTGCCACCTCTTCGGCGGCCGCGGCGAGCGCATCGCCGTGGAGTCGCCGTCGTACGCGAACATCCTGCAGCTGATGCGCGAGGCCGGGGCCCGGCTGGTGCCGGTCGCGATGGCGGACGGCATCGCGGGCTGGGACATGGACCGCTGGCGCCAGGTGCTGCGGGACGCCGCGCCGCGCCTCGCCTACGTCGTCGCCGACTTCCACAACCCCACCGGCGCCCTGCCCGACGACGAACAGCGGCGCCGTCTGGTGGACGCCGCGCGCTCGGCGGGCACGGTCCTGGTCGCCGACGAGACGATGTCGGAGCTGTGTCTCGACGCCGACCGTGAGATGCCGCGCCCGGTGTGCGCCTTCGACCCCGGCGGCTCCACGGTCATCACGGTCGGCTCCGCGAGCAAGGCGTTCTGGGCGGGGATGCGGATCGGCTGGGTGCGGGCCGCCCCCGACGTGATCCGCAGCCTGGTCGCGGCGCGCGCGTACGCCGACCTGGGCACCCCGGTCCTGGAGCAGCTCGCGCTGAGCTGGCTGCTCGGCACGGGAGGCTGGGAGCAGGCCGTGGAGGTGCGCAGGGCGCAGGCCAGGGAGAACCGCGACGCGCTGGTCTCCGCCGTGCGCCGGGAACTCCCCGACTGGGAGTTCGAGGTACCGGCGGGCGGTCTCACGCTGTGGGCGCGTGCGGGCGGGCTCTCCGGCTCGCGGCTCGCCGAGGTCGGCGAGCGGGTGGGGGTACGGGTGCCGTCCGGGCCCCGGTTCGGTGTGGACGGCGCGTTCGAGGGCTATGTACGGCTGCCGTTCACGGTAGGGGGCGCGCTCGCCGACGAGGCGGCGGCACGGCTCGCGGCCGCCGTCCAGCTGGTGCGAACCGGCGCGGGCGGCGGGACGGAACAGCCGCGGATGTTCGTGGCCTAGGCCCTGTCTTCAAACTCCCGCCAGCTGCGCGACGCCACGGTGACATCAGCCGCTGGCGCGGCGGGCGCACTCTCGCCGCACCGGGCACGAGCCCGAGTACGAGGTCCTCAGCTCTCGGCCGCCGGAGCCGGCGCGTTCTCGGCGACGGGGACGGCGTCGGCCTTGGTGAGGACCACGGCGGCGGGCGCGGTCTCGGGCGGCCCGCTGGCCTGGGCGGCGTCGAGGGAGTCGGTGCGCGGCGGCAGCAGGTCCAGGACCGCCTGCCGGTGCGCCTCGCTGGTCGCGTCGTCGTACGGGTCAGGCGTCGCGGGCACCTGAAGCCGGTGCACCGGGCCGGTGCCGAGCCGGGCGTAGCCCCGGCCCTCAGGCGCGTCCGCGATGGGCGTGGTGGACGGCGGCGCCCCGAGCACCTCCGCCAACTGCTCCGGTGCGGCGGCGCCGAGCACCACGCGCGCGCGGGTGTGCTGCCGTACGGGATCGCTCAGGGCGTCCAGGCAGTCGAACTGGTCGGCCACCACGACCGTCACATTCGCCGCCCGGCCGTGCCGGAGCGGAACCTGAAGCAGCTCCTGCGGATCCCGCTGACCTTCCGCCGCGGCCAGCTGCGCCAGCACGCTGGGGCGGTCCAGCAGCAGCCACAGCGGCCGCCGGGTGTCATCGGGCGGCGGGTGTCCCGCCTGCCGCGCGCGGCCCGCCGCGATCAGCCGCCGCTCAGTCTCGTGCGCCGCCCACTCCAGCGTGGCCAGCGCCCCGGCAAGACCGCACTCCAGGGCCAGCACGCCGTCCCGGCCGGTGAGACAGGCGTACTCGCCGGCGCCGCCGCCCTCGACGATCAGCACGTCGCCGTGCAGCAGGGCCTGGAGGGCGACGGACCGGACCAGCGTGGTGGTGCCGCTGCCCGGCTGGCCGACGACCAGGAGATGCGGCTCGGTGGAGCGTGCCCCCGTCCGCCAGACGACGGGCGGCACATCGCGCGGCTCGTCGCCGCCGGTCACCGGCAGGGTGCGTCGCACGGTGGTCTCGTCGGTGCAGCCGAGCACCGTCTCGCCGGGGGCCGTGACGAACCGCTGGGCCGCGATGTCGGTGGGCAGCGGGTCCAGCACGGTCACCGTGAGCTGGTTGCCCTCCTCGTCCCAGGCGAAGTGGTATTCCCGTCCGCGCCCCGCCTTGGCGTGCAGCACATGCTCGATCCGCGCCCGCGACGCGGCCTCGCCGTCCGTGAAGTACGCCGGATAGCGCAGCACCAGGCGTGCGACGCGCCCGCTGTCGTCGAACTCGTGGCTGACGATGCCCTGGCCCCAGTCCCCGCCGTGGGCGTAGAGGGGGCTGGGATCGTCGGCCGCCGAGAAGTACGGCACCAGCGCCTCGTAGAGCGCCTGCAGCCGCTGCCGCTGGGCGTCGTCCGGACCTTCCGGGACCGGTGGGGTGCGGTCCCGGCCGGTCCAGGCGGCCGCCGCCATCAGGGAGATCAGGGCCACCAGCGGCCCGTACGGCATCAGCGCCACGACCAGGACGCACGCGGCCACCAGAAACAGCAGCGGACCGCGCCGGTCCTTGGGCGTCGCGGTCCACCGGTGCCGGCCGGCTGCGGCCAGTCGGCCGAGTCCCCTGCTGATGGTGATCAGCGGGTGGAGCACGTCGGTGGCGTTGTCGGCGGCCGTCCTGGCCAGCTCCCGGCTGCGGGCGAACGACGCCCTGCCGCGGGCGAACGACGCCTTGCCGCGGGCGATCGAGGCGGCGGGGCTGGTCAGAATGTGGGGGAGCGGTCGCCTGGCCACGTCTGTCTCCTGAGGTAGTCAGCCGGGGTCAGAGCTTGATCCCGCCGAGCAGGCTGGCCAGGCTCGCACCGCCGGCCGTGATGCTCGGCGCGATCGCGGTGCCCGCGAGATAGAAGCCGAAGAGGGCGCAGACCAGCGCGTGCGAGGCCTTCAGTCCGTCCTTGCGGAAGAAGAGGAAGACGATGACTCCGAGCAGCACGACGCCTGAGATGGACAGGATCATGAGTGGTTCTCCTGGTTGATGGGACAGTCACCATGAGTGCTTCCAGGTTCACAGCATGTATCCATACGACAAAAGGTGCAAATGGGTGAATTGCGGAAAGTTCTGCCTCGATGGCGGAACGTGAGCCTCCGCCCGGACGCGTCAGGCGGCCCGCCGGGTGATCCTGGGGTGATCTATGCCTCGGGCGAGCTCCGTCATGTGCCCTGGCGGGCAGTACGCTGTCGATTCACTCGTACGGCCGATCAGGCGGATGAGGCGTACCCCACCCATGCAGCGAGAGACCCATGCAGCGAAAGGCGGTCCCGTGATGACCGAAGCCCCCGATCCGGAGGTCGTGGAGCTCGCCACGAAGATCTTCGATCTGGCGCGCCAGGGCGAGACCGAGGCACTCGCCGCGTACGTCGACGCGGGCGTGCCGGTGAACCTCACCAACGACCGGGGCGACTCCCTGGTGATGCTCGCCGCCTACCACGGTCACGCGGACGCGGTCCGTGCCCTCCTGGAGCGCGGCGGCGACGCCGACAAGATCAACGACCGCGGCCAGACGCCGCTGGCCGGAGCGGTCTTCAAGGGCGAGGACGCCGTCGTCCGGACGCTCCTCGCGCACGGCGCCGACCCGGCCGCCGGGACACCGTCCGCCGTCGACACGGCCCGGATGTTCCAGAAGACGGAACTGCTGGAGCTGTTCGGCGCCGAGTGACGGCCCCACGGGGGAACAGGGGCGACCGGCAGCGGGCCGACAGCGGGTCGGCAGGGGGACAGAACGGGGGGAGCCACAGAAATCTGGTCGCGGCAGCCGGAACGGCTGGGCCATCATGACGTCGTGATTCACGGACGGGATGGCTGGGCAGACGCTGCACCACGCGGACCGTGAGGCCCGTATCGGGCCACCGACGAGAGGCAGAGGAAGATGGTCTACAGCAAGCAAGAGACGACGGGTAGCCGTACGTGTTGTCACGCGGCCAGGTAGTGCGTGATCCCCTGTTGCGTCGACAGCTTGATGTGAGGCTTTTCCCATGTTCGACACGGTCATAGCGCCCAGCGGAACCCTGCTCGGCCTGCTCCAGCGGGGCCGCGGCGACGGCACCCTGCACGCTCTCACGGCACCCCGCGCCGAGGCGCTCGCGGCACTCAACCACTGCGTGCTGAGCGATCCACGCCACGACTGGCAGGTGGAGAACCGCTCGCTCTACTACGCCCGGCTCTACCTCGACCTGCACGGCGGACTCGACGAGATCGAGCGGCACCTGTTCTGCGGCGCCGACGTGGTCGACACCGACGAGTCACGCACCGGACTCGCCCTCGCCGTACTCGGCCACCTCGCCTCCTACGGCAGGGGCGACGCGCTGGCCCTGCTGCGCAGGTACGCCGCGAGCGGCACCGGCTGGGCCTGGGCCCTGGACGAGCTGGCCCTGCGCGACGAGGACGCGGGCCTGCGCACGCTGGCCGAACCGGTCCTGGCCAGGTTCCCGCGCACCCCCGAAGGCGAGGCCGAGCTCGCGGCCGCCATCCGCGACGCCTTTGAACCACGACCGTGGCGGCTGTGGGCCGACGACCCGCGCGAGGCCGTGGCCAGCAGGGTCAGGGCGGCGCGCGAGCGCGGCTCGTTCGACCAGTGGCAGCGGCAGCTCCGGTCGTCGGGCCCCGGCCCCGGCTGGAGCGTACGCGCCGTCTTCGACTGGGCCGAAGAAGCCGTCGAACGGGGCGCCGGACGGCATGTGCCCGCGGCCCGATGTCTGGCCGCGGTCGCCGGACCCGACGACCGCGCGGAGATCCTCGCGACCGCCCGCGCGGGCGGCGACGGGGCGCGCAGCACGGCACTGCGCTACCTCGCGGACGCGCGCGACACCGCCGTGCTCGACCTGGTCGACGCCGCCATGGCCGACGGCGGCCGTACGGTCGTGGACGCCGCGCTGGACGCCTTCGAGCGGATGCAGAGCGACGCCGCCGTGGACCGCGCGCGTGGCTGGGTGCACCGGCCCGACGCGCTCGGCGCCGCCGCGGGCCGGGTGCTCGCCTGCCGAGGCGGCGCCGACGACGCGCCCCTCGTACTCGCGGCGCTGCGCGAGGCGGTACGCGGCGAAGGCCCCGACGCGCCGACGCTGTGGACCCTGGTCGACGGCGCGGGACGGCTCGGCATCTCCTGCGCGGCCCCCGTACTGCGCCACGTCTACCGCGAGACCGCCTCCTCCCAGCTGCGCGGCCGGACCGCCCGCGCCCTGGCCGCCACCGACCGCTCCTTCGCCGCGGGCTTCGCCGTCGAATGCCTGTGGGACTGCGAGGAGTCCACCCGCGAGGTCGCCGCCCGGCACGCCGAGACCGGTGACATGCGCGTGGTCGACCAGCTCCGCAGGCTCGCCGCCGACCCGGCCGAAGAAGACGAGGTACAGACGGCGGTACGCAGCCGGATCGGACCCGACGCGCCCGCCGTGTGAGACCCCTCCGGCGGGTGTACGGCACCGCCCGCAGGGGCCGCCACCTGCGCCGTTTCGGCTGTTGTCAGTGTGACCGCATAACCTTTCCGACGTGACTGCACCTGCCCCGGCCAAAAGTGTCGCTCCGGGCCCGGCCGCCGACGAGGGCCTGGCCCGGCGGCTGCGCGCCCTCGCCTGCACAGCGCCGCTGCACGACCTCGACGTACGCAAGGCCAACCTGGCCGGCGCCTACTCGGTGTACGCGATGGCGGAGGTCGCGCTCTCCGCCATCGACCTGGTCACGCTGAACATGGACTTCGACACCGGCGCCGACCACGAACAGATCGTGACCAGGCTCGTCCCGCGCGTCGCCGCCCAGGCGCCCCAGCGCCCCGCCGCCGAACACGAGCGGGTGGCCCGCTGGGTCCTGGAGAACCTGATCAACGTCGGCAGCGCCGACCGCGGCTTCCGCGCCGTGTACGGCACCTTCGCCCCCGACGGCTCGTACGTCCGCCGCGACTACGACTTCAAACTCATCGAGGAAGTGCCCGGCTACGGCGGCGGTGTCTATCTGCGCACCACGGACGAAGCGGTCAACGTCCTGGTGGGCGCGCTGGACACGGACGTCACCAGCGCCCAGATCGCGGCCGAGGTCAAGCTGGAGGTGCTGATCAGCCGCGGCCGCCTCGCCGACGCGCAGCTCGCCGCCGAGCAGGCCCGCTACCGCACCGTGCAGTACTCCGAGTCGCTGCGCCGCGCCCTGGACGCCACCCGGCGCAACGTCCGGGCGGTGGACTGGCTCCAGGCCGTTCCCGACATGATCGACGAGGCGCTCGACCACGTCGCCGACCGGTACCGCCACGAGAACGCCATCCTGACCAACATCCGCAAGGCCAGGGACGAGGCCGACACCGGCGCCGACCCCAAGACCGCCGAGCACAAGCGGCGCGCCGCCGAACTCGTCGACATCGTCAAGGACTGCATCCGCCGCCACACCCAGCTGCAGTCCCGGCTCCTGGAGGCGGGACCGCTGTTCCGCGCCGAGCAGGACCGGCAGGCCTTCGCCACCCCCGCCGCCCGCTCGGGCCTCGACCTGTACGGCCAGCTGGTCGCCCCCGCACTGCCGCTCCCGGTGGAGCGGGCGAGCCGGGTCACGGACGCGTTCTTCGCGCGCGGCACCGGGCCGCGCACCCCGACGTCGGTGCGCGTCGGCGACCTCGTCGAGATGCTGCTCACACCCCCGGTGGAGCGCGAGCACCTGGGCGCCGAGATGCCCGAACCCGACCTGATCGCCACCCCGGACGACAGCAGGTTCAGCGAACGCCAGCTGGCCGACGCCATGGAACTGCTCGACCTGGAGCACGACGCGCCGCGCCGGCTGTCCGGGCTGCTCGCCGAAGCCCGCCGCCGGGACCCCGAACTGCCCTACCTCGTCGCCCTGCTGGCCGTGCACGCCGCCAGCCCGCCGGTCGGCACCGCCTACCGCCAGGGAGAGCAGCGGCTGCTGTTCGCCGTGGACGACGGCACCGAGCTGGACGACCCGGAGTTCGGCGGCGCCGACCTGATCGTCGGCACCGCCCTGCTCGACGCCGTCGGCATGGCCGCGGACCGTACGGAGGCCGCGTGATGGTTGTTTTCCCCAGTCCCGCCCCTTCCCGAAGCCGGGGACTCAGCCCCTGGACCCCCGGTCCTCACACGCCGGACGGGCTGAACGGCGACCCCCAGCTAGGAGCACACCCGTGACCGACCACCACGCAGACACCGCCGCGTGGAGTGAGCCAGAGGCCCGCCCCGCGCCCGTAGCGGTGACCCCCGCCGACGCCGCCGACGCCGCGCGGCTGGTGTCCTTCGGGCTCCAGCCCAAGCTGACGCCCGCCCGCGACGCCGAGTACACCGAGCTGCTCCGCCGCTACCGCGACGACCCGCCCTTCGCCCGGCTCGCGGACGCCGTGGCCACCGGTCTCGGACTCGTCGTCCTGGAGGTGTCACCGCGCGCGGGGATGGCCGTGACCGCCGCCGAGGACTCCGTGTTCGCCGTCCGCATGGGCGACTACGCCCGGCGCGCCTCGTCCGACGCGGGCGACCGTTTCCTGCACGGCCTCGCCCACCTCGCGATCGCCGCCATGGCCTTCCCACGCCCCGAAGACCTCGCCGACGACGGATACATCGGACGCGTCACGGTCAACGGCGTCGACGCGTTCGTCCGCCAGGCCTGCCGCCGCCTGGAAGAACGCGCCGAGGAACAGGGCGAGAACACCGACCCCGCCACAAACGCCCCCGGCCTGGAGGCGGCCTGGCGGATCTGGGCCCGGCGCACCGCCACCGGCGCCACCAAGGACGCGCGCCGCCTCGCCGGTTCCACCACCGGCATCGTCGGCAAGGCCGCCGCCTTCCTCACCGACTCCGGGTTCCTGCAGCGCACCGGCGACGACTCCGGAGGCACGTACCGCACCACCGCCCGCTACCAGCTCCAGGTGCGCGACATGGCGGGCAGCGCCGCCCTGTCCGAACTGCTCGACCTGGGCGTCGTGCCGGTCACCGACGGCACCGCGAGCCTCATCCCCGCCGACGACGGCGAGGACCTGGAGCTGGCCCCCGGCGCAGGGCTCCCCTTCCACGCCGCCCCACAGCCCTGAGCCCAGGCCCCCGCACACGCTTACCCCCCTCAGACTGACGACGAGAGTCCCCGCCATGTACGAGCTGTCCCGGGTCCGCCTCTACTCCATCGGCCCAGCCGGCGCCCGCTACGCCGACACCGTGCTCGACCTGCGCGGAGTGGGCCCGGCCGTGCCGAACCCCGCCCCCACCCAGGCGGAGTTCTTCGAGGACGAGCCCACCGGGCCGCCGCGCCGCCCGGCCCCCGCCGGAGTGCTCTTCCTGGAGAACGGCGGCGGCAAGTCGGTCCTGCTCAAGCTGATCTTCTCGGTGATGCTGCCCGGCCACCGCAACACCCTCGGCGGCGCCAGCTCCGGAGTGCTGCGCAAGTTCCTGCTCGCCGACGACTGCGGGCATGTGGCCCTGGAATGGCAGCACACCCAGACCGGCGAGTGCGTGGTCGTCGGCAAGGTGAGCGAGTGGCGCGGACGGCAGGTGTCGGGCGACCCGCGGAAGTTCGCCGAGGCCTGGTACTCGCTGCGCCCCGGCCCCGGAATGAGCCTGGACAACCTGCCGGTGGCCGAGTCCACGGCGGTACGTCCGGTGGCCGAGGGCGCGTCGGGGGCGCGGGGCCGCCGTCGCACCATGAAGGGATTCCGGGACGCGCTGACCGAGGCGGGCAAGACCTACCCCCACCTGGAGGTGCACTGGGAGGAGATCCACGACCGCTGGAACGAACACCTCGGCGACCTCGGTCTGGACCCCGAACTCTTCCGCTACCAGCGCGAGATGAACGCCGACGAGGGTGAGGCGGCCGGGCTCTTCGCGGTCAAGAAGGACTCCGACTTCACCGACCTGCTGCTGCGCGCCGTCACCGACACACGGGACACCGACGGGCTCGCCGACCTGGTGAGCGGCTTCGGCGCCAAGCTGGGACGGCGCGCGGAGCTGATCGCCGAGCGCGACTTCACGGCGGGCTCGGTCGACCTGCTCGGACGCATCGTGGAGGCGTCCGACACGCGGGCACGCGCGCGTGAGGTGCACACCGCCGCCGAGCGGCGCACCCGCACGCTGTCCCGCAGGCTCTCCGCGCGCGCCGCCCAGGAGCGCGCCAGCGCCGCCGACCTGGCCGGGCGGGTCACCGCCGCCGCGCACGCCGTCACCGAGGCCGAGCGGACCCGCGGCCGCAGTGCGCTGATCGCGGCCGAACTCGCCTACCGCAACGCGTCCCTGGCGCTGTCCGCCGCGGAGAAGTCGGCCGCGGCGCACAAGCGCGAGCTCGCCGAGGCGCGCACCCTGCACGCGGCCTGGCAGGCGGCCGAGGCGGTGCTGCGGCATCGCGCGGCCGCCGACCGCTCGGCACGCGTCGCCGCCGCCATCCGCGAGGCCGAGCGGGACGCCGCGCCCGCCCTGGCCGCCCGCGCGAAGGCCGCCGCCGATCTCGTACGCGCCCTGCACACCGCGGCGGCGGACGGCGAGCGCCTGGCCAACGAGGAGGAGGAGCGGTCCGCGGTACTCCTGGAGACCGGCGAGGCCGCCCACCGGGACGCCACGGTCGCCGCGACCGACGCGCAGCGGGCCCGCAGCGAGAGCGGCCATCTGCGCCAGCGTCTGGCCGAGGTCGAGCAGGAGACCGCGGAGGCCGTGCGCGCCGGGTGGCTGGACGACGCGGCCCCGGACGCCGACCCCGCCCGCGCGGCGCTGGCCGCGAGCGACGCCGAGAAGACCGCGGTCGCCGCCTGGGACGCGGCCCGCGAGGCGTCCCGTGCGGCCGCCGAGCGCGCCAAGGAGACCGCGGCCGCCGAGGCACGCGCCGAACTCACCGCCGCCCGCGCCGCGGACGCCGCCGCGGCGGCCTCCGCGGCGCACGACGGCGAGCGCCGCACCGCCGAGGCACTCGCCGCGGAGGAACGCCTGGCCGAGCTGCTGAGCCTGCCGACACCCGGCCCCATCGTGCCGCCAGCCCGCCCCCAGGACACCCCCGACCCCGCCGCCACCCCGCCGGACGCCCAGCCCCCGGCAGCGAGCGAGCCCGGCGACGCCGCTGCGGCCGACGCGGGGCCTGGCCCCTCGGGCGATGCCCGGTCGGGTGCCCGGCGCGTGCCGGGGGTGGCGGGTACCGGTGGCCGCGCCGCGGGCCCGGCGGACGGGCAGGGGCCGACAGAGGGGGAGCCCGGCGGTGGTCTGACAGGTGACGTCCGGTCGGGCGTCGGGGGCGTTTCGGGGGCGGCGGACGCCGGGGGGCGTGCCGCGGGCGCTGTGTCTGGCGAGGCGGGGCCGGACAGCTCAGCCGATGGGGTGGCCGCTGCCGGGGTGTCCGGGGCGGAGGGACCCCAGGGGCTCGGCGCGGCCGCCCGCGCTACGGCCGCCACGCCCGTTCGGGCCACGGACGGGCAGGAGGCCGCGCGGCCCGTCGGTCGTGCGGCGGGGCGCCGCACCGCCGAGGACGGCCCCCTGAGCGCGGCCGAACTGGACCGTTACGCCGACGAGCTGAGCGAGCTGCTGGAGCAGGGCGTCGCCTCCGCCGAGCGTCAGCTCTTCGACCTGCGCACGGCCGCCGCCGACGACGCCCGCATCCTCGGCGCACTGGGCGACGGCGGACTGCTGCCCCCCGGCCCTGACGTGCTCGCCACCGTCGAGTACCTGGGCGAGCACGGCATCCCCGCGCTCCCCGGCTGGCGCTACCTCGCCCAGGCCGTCGACCCGGCCGACCACGCGCGCGTACTCGCCGCCCGCCCCGAACTGGTCGACGGCGTCGTCATCACCGACCCCGCGACGCACGCCCGCGCCCGCGAGACGCTGGCCGACGCCGCGCTGCTGCCCCGCTCCACGGTGGCCGTCGGCACCGCCGCCGCCCTGCTCGCCCCCACTCCGGGCCCCGGCGCCGACGACGGCAGCGGTGAGGAAGTATTCCTCGTACCGCCGAACCCGGCCATGCACGACGAGCAGGCCGCCGACGAGGAACGGCACGCCCTGCGGGCCCGCGCCACCCAGCGCGACGAGGAGATCAGGGCGCTCGCCGCCCGCCTGGGCAAGGACCGCGAGCTCGCCGCCCGGCTCGCCTCCTGGCGCGCGGGCTGCCCGGCGGGGCGACTCGCCGAACTCGCCGCCGCCGCCGAGACGGCCCGCGCCTTCGCAGACGAGGCCGAGGCCGAACTGGTCGAGGCCCGCACCGCACGCGCCGAGGCCGACGAGGCCGCCGCCGACACCGCGCGCGTACGGGACGAGCGCCAGGACGCCGCCCAGCGCGCCCGCCGCGCCGCCGACGCACTCGCCGGACTCGCGTTCCGGCTGCGGGAACGCGCCGGATGGCAGGTGAAGCTGCGCGAACTGGCCGATGACGCCGTCGAGTCCGAGGCCAAGGCGCAGGCCTGCCTGGAGCGCGCCAGGGCCGCCGACGAGGACCGCCGCGCCGCCCAGCGCGCCGCCGACGACGCCCGCCGCACGGCCCGCGCCCTGCGCGCCGAGCGCGCCGAGATCGCGGGCGCGCCCGACGAGATCCCCGAGGACGCCCCCGAGCGGACACCCGGTCACGAGGCCGCCGAAGGCGACGCCCCGCGCGTCGCCCTGCCCGCCCTGCGGGAGGCCTACCGCGCCGCGTCCCAGCTGTACGAGAAGGTCGGCGTCGGCGCCGACCTGCGCGCCGAACAGGCCCGCGCCGAGAGCGACGAGAGCGCCGCGCTCGCCCAGCTCGACCGCCTCAGCAACAAGGTCCGCACTCGCGCCGCCACCCTCCTGGAGGGCCCGGACGGCGCCGACGGACCGTCCCGGCAGGCCGCGGCGGCCCGCGCCGAGTCCCTGGTGCAGATGCTGGAGACCCGCGCCTCCGCCGCGAGCGAGCAACTCGGCCGCCTGCGCGGCGAGGCCGAGCGGCACGCACCCGATGACGGCGAGGCGCACACCGAACTGCCGGACGCCCTGGTCCCGGCCGACGCCGAGCACGCCCAGACCCTGCTGCGCACCGCCACCGCCGACCTGGCCGCCCACACCGAGGCGCTCCACCAAGCCCAGGAGGCGCACGCCGAACTCCTGCGCGCGCACCGCGCGGCCGAGGACGCCGCGGGCGGCTTCGACGAGACCGCGGCGCTCCTGCGCGACCTGCTGCGCGACCACCCCGCGGGCGAACACGACGAACCCGAGGCCCCCGAGCCCTACCCCGGCACCCTGGAGGAGGCCCGCACGTCCGCCGCCGAGACCCGGCGCTCCCTGCGCGGCTGCGCCGCCGACCTGTCCGCCGCCGACGCGGCGGTCCGCGAGAGCGGCGACGTCCTGGTCCGGCACGCCAACTCCACCCGGTACGAGCAGGTCCGCACCCCGGCCCGCCAGCAGATCCGCGAACTGCCCGCCGCCGCCCTGCCCGAGCACGCCCACAGGTGGGCCGAGGCGTTCGCGCCCCGCCTGCGCGTCCTCACCGACGAGCTGGAGCAGCTGGAGCGCAACCGCGACAGCATCGTGGACCGCCTGCGCGGCCTGGTGGAGTCCGCGCTGGCCACCCTGCGGTCGGCCCAGCGCCTGTCCCGGCTCCCCGAGGGCCTCGGCGAGTGGTCGGGCCAGGAGTTCCTGCGCATCCGCTTCGACGAACCCGACCAGGCCACCCTCACCGAACGCCTCGGCGAGGTCGTCGACGACGCCACCCGCGCGGCCCTGAAGAAGAAGTCCGCGACGGCGTACGGGGAGGGCCGCCGCGACGGCATGTCCCTCCTGCTCAGGGGCGTCCAGGCGGCGCTGGAGCCACGCGGTGTCGCTGTCGAGATCCTCAAGCCGGACGCCGTGCTGCGCGCCGAGCGCGTCCCGGTCGGCCAGATGGGCGACGTCTTCTCCGGCGGCCAGCTGCTCACCGCCGCCATCGCCCTGTACTGCACGATGGCCGCCCTGCGCAGCAACGACCGGGGCCGGGACAAGCACCGGCACGCGGGCACGCTGTTCCTGGACAACCCCATCGGACGCGCCAACGCCACCTATCTCCTGGAGCTCCAGCGCGCCGTCTCCGACGCGCTGGGCGTGCAGCTGCTCTACACCACCGGCCTGTTCGACACCACGGCGCTCGCCGAGTTCCCGCTGGTCATCCGGCTGCGCAATGACGCGGACCTGCGGGCGGGCCTGAAGTACATCAGCGTGGAGGAGCACCTGCGTCCGGGCCTGCCCGAGCAGGACCCGGACGGCCCGACGGTGCACGGCGAGATCACGGCGACCCGGATGTACCAGCGTCCGGCGACGGAAGCGAAGGAGACGGAAGCGAAGCAGACGGAGGAGACAGAGACGGCGGCGGAGGGCTGAACGGAGACTCGCCCGCGGCGCCCGCCACATCTGGGGCGCCCGCCACGTCCGCGATCCGCTCGCGCACCCACTGGTGGAACGCCCCGATGTGGTGCTCGGACGGCACCAGCACCCCGCCGTCCCGGTAGCCACGCGAGCTCATCGCGGGCTGGGTGCGCTCACAGGCGTCGAAGTCCTGGGAGTTGACCCGGTGGAACAGCTCCACGGACGCCGACAGGTCCGCGCCGGACGCGACGACCTCCGGCGCGTACAGCCAGTCGCACTCGACGACCGTACGGTCCGGGCCGAGCGGGAACATCCGGTGCAGGATCACATGGTCGGGCACCAGGTTCACAAAGACCGTCGGCTTCACGGTGAGCGCGTAGTAGCGCCGGTCCTGTTCCTCGTCGATGCCGTCGAGCCGCCCGAAGCCCGCGCTCCCGTCCACCGTGAAGCCCTTGACCTCGTCGCCGAACGCGGCGCCGTGCCCCACGAAGTACTGGGCGGCCAGACCGTCCGCGAACTCCGGCAGGACGTCGGTGAGTTCGGGATGGATGGTGGCGCAGTGGTAGCACTCCATGAAGTTCTCGACGATCAGCTTCCAGTTGGCCCGGACGTCGTAGCTGATCCGCTTGCCCAGGGAGAGCCCGGCCACCCCGTAGCGGTCGATGGCGGCGACGTCCCCGAGGCGCTCCGCGGCCGCGCCGATGACCGTCTCCTCGAAGGACGGCGGCTCGTCGGCGAGACAGAGCCACCCGTAGCCGAGCCACTCGCGCAGCCGGACCGGCCGCAGCCCGTACGCCGAGCGGTCGATGTCGGTGAGCCGGGCGAGGTTGGGCGCCGCGATGAGCCGCCCGTCCAGGTCGTACGTCCACGCGTGGTACGGGCACTGCAGCGACCGCCGCACCTCACCGGCCGCCTCCAGACAGAGCCGGGCGCCGCGGTGACGGCAGACATTGAGGAAGGCGCGCAGCTCACCGGCGCGGTTACGGGTGACGACCACCGACTCGCGGCCGATCCGCACGGTGCGGAACGCGCCGGGCTTGTCCAGGTCGGCGGCGCGCACGGCGCAGATCCACAGCGACTCGAAGATCCGTTCCTGCTCCCGGCGGAAGACATCCGGGTCGGTGTAGTGACGGCCGGGCAGCGTCGCGATCAGACTCGGGGCGGTGACCGGGCTGGTGGTGGTCATGGGAGGCTGCCTCTCGCATCGTTCAGACGGGTGCGGTGGTGAGCCGGGACGGGTGGAACAGCTCGATGGGGTGCTCGGTGGCGCCCCGCAGCGCCAGGTCGGCGAGGATCTCCCCGACGACCGGCGCGAACTTGAATCCGTGTCCGGAGAACCCGCAGGCCACGGTGACCGATTCGGGGTGCGCCGGATGCCGGGCGAGCACGAAGTGCTGGTCGGGTGTGGTGGTGTACATGCAGGTCGCCGCATGGAGGAAGCCGCCGGGCAGCGACGGCAGCCGCCGCCGGGCCTGCGCCGCCATCGCCGCCACCTCGTCCTCGTGTACGGTCCGGTCGATCGTCTCGGGGGCGCAGACCGCGCCCTTGCGGAAGAAGGCCACCTTGGCCCCGCCGTCCGGCCCGTCGAGCGCCGGGAACCCGTAGACCTGCACTCCCGCGGCGTCCTCCCAGATGTACACGGGGTGCCGTTCGGGGCCGTACGGGCGCACACCGCCGGTCGGCTGGAACCAGTACATGACCTGCCGTTCGACGGTGAGCGGCACCCCAAGACCGGCGAGCAGCGCGGGCGCCCACGCACCTGGACAGACCACCAGCTGGCCCGCGGTGTAGCTGTCGTCGGGCGTGTGCACCCGGACGCCGTCGCGGTACGGCTCCCAGCGGGTGACCGGCTCGTCGAAGCGCAGGTCGGCGCCCGCGCGGGCGGCGAGCTGGAGCTGGGCGGCGACGGTGTTCTCCGGGCGGAGCAGCCCGGCCCGCGCCTCGTACAGCGCGACCTCGTCGTCGTCCGGGGTGAGGGTGGGGAAGCGGCGCCGGATCTCCGGCGCGTCCAGCAGCTCGTGCGGCAGGCCCCACTTGTCGGCGGAGAGCAGCGAGCCCGCGACGACCCGGCTGTCGGGGCGGCCGAGCATCAGCCCGCCGCACAGGGTGGCGATCCGCCGCCCGGAATCCCGCTCCAGGCGCGCGTACAGCTCGTAGGAGCGCAGCAGCAGCGGCACATAGGCGGGGTCCTCGAAGTACGACTGGCGGGTGATCCGGGAGCCGCCGTGGCTGGAGCCCCTGCGGTGCACCGGGCCGTACTTCTCCAGGCCGAGCACCCGCGCGCCGCGCGCCGACAGCTGCTGCGCGGCGGCGCTGCCCATGCCGCCGAGGCCGATCACGATCACGTCGTAGGCGGGGGACATCCGGGCCCCTTTCCGATGGCCGCGGTGCGTCCGCGCCGGGCGCGGCTCACCGCAGGATGCGGGTCATCTTCGGGTCGAACAGCGGTTCGTCGGCGACGGTCGCGGGCAGCCGCTCGCCGAAGTACTCGACGCGCACCGCCGCTCCCGCCGGGAGCGGCGGCAGCCAGGCGTAGGCCACGCACCGGCCCAGCGTGTAGCCGTACACGGCGCTGGTGACGTAACCGGCCGGGCCGGCCGGGCCGTTCGCGTACACCGGCTCGTTGCCGAGGACCACCGCCGCGGGGTCGTCCAGGGTGAGCGCGGTGAGCTTGCGGCGCGGCGCGGCGCGGTGTTCGAGGGCGGCGCGTCCGACGAAGTCGCCCCGGTCGAACCGGACGGCGAAGCCGACGCCCGCCTCGTACGGGGTGTGCTCGCTGGTCATGTCGTGGCCCCAGGCGCGGTAGCCCTTCTCCAGGCGCAGGCTGTTGAACGCCGAGCGCCCGGCCGCGACCACCCCGAGCGGCTGGCCCGCGGCCCACAGCGTGTCCCACAGCCGCAGCCCCAGATCGGCGCTGGTGTACAGCTCCCAGCCCAGCTCGCCGACATAGCTCAGCCGCATCGCGGTGACCGGCACCTCGCCGATGTAGGTCTGCCGGGTCTTGAAGTAGCCGAAGGCCTCGTGGGAGAAGTCGTCGGACGTCAGCGGCTGTACGAGGGCACGGGCCAGCGGGCCCCACACCCCGACGCAGCAGGTCCCGGACGTGATGTCCCGCAGGGTGACGTCGTCGGGCGCGTGCCGCCGCAGCCAGTCCAGGTCCGCGGGCGAGTTGGCCCCCACCTGGAAGCGGTGCGCGCCGAGCCGGGCGACGGTCAGGTCGGAGCGTATCCCTCCGCGCGGGTCGAGCAGCAGCGTGTACGTCACCGAACCGGGCCGCTTCGCCACGTTGTTGGAGGTCATGTACTGCAGGAAGGCCAGCGCTCCGGGCCCGTCGACCTCCAGGCGTCGGAGCGGCGTCATGTCGTACAGGGCGACCCGCTCCCGCGTCGCCCTGGCCTCGGCGGCGGCGATCGGCGACCAGTAGCGGGCCGACCAGGAGTCCCGCTCGGGGACTGTGAGGCCGTCGGTGAGCGGGGCGTTCGCCTCGTACCAGTGCGGGCGCTCCCAGCCGCCGCCCTCCAGGAAGTACGCGCCGAGTTCGCGCTGCCGGGCGTAGAACGGGCTGACCCGCAGCGGGCGCGGCCCGGCGATCGGCTGGAGCGGATGGATGACGTCGTACACCTCGTCGAACTGCCGGGCGCCCCGCTCGGCGACATAGGCGGGGGAGCGCTGGGCCTCCTCGAAGCGGGTCAGGTCGCACGCGTGGACGTCGACGCCGGGGGAGCCGGCGGTCATCCACTCGGCCACGGCCCGCGCCACGCCCGCCGAGTGCGTCACCCACACGGCCTCCGCGAGCCAGAAGCCGCGCAGCGCGGCGGACTCCCCGATCACCGGCATGCCGTCGGGCGTGAAGGAGAACACGCCGTTGAAGCCTTCCTCGACCTTGGAGCCGCCGAGCGCGGGGATCAGCCAGACGCAGTCGTCCCAGCTCGGCGCGAAGTCGTCCTCGGTGAACGGGTACGCGGACGGCATCACCGGGGCGTCGTCGTAGGCGGGCACCGCGAACGCGTCGACGGGCAGTGGGCGATGGGCGTACGAGCCGATGCCGAGCCGGTCGCCGTGCTCGCGGAAGTACAGGTCGCGGTCCTGGAAGCGCAGGATCGGCCGGGACGCCTCGGCGCCGGGCGGCTGGTCGAGTCCGGGGAGCGGCGCGGTCCTGGCGTACTGGTGGGCGAGCGGCAGCAGCGGTACGTCGACCCCGGCCAGCGCGCCGATGACCGGACCCCAGAACCCGGCCGCGGACACCACATGGTCGGCCGGGAAGGCGCCCCGGTCGGTGACCACGCCGGTGACCCGGCCGTTCTCGCGCTCCACGCCGGTGACGGTGTGCCGGTCCAGGAAGCGGGCGCCGCGCCGCTCGGCCCGCTCCCGCTGGGCGCGGCAGGCGAGCACCGCGCGGGCCAGACCGTCGCCCGGTGTGCGGAAGCCGCCGAGCACCTTGGACGCGTCGAGCAGCGGCCACAGCTCCTGGCAGGTACGCGGCGGGACGAGTTCGCCCTCGACGCCCCAGGAGGCGGCCAGGCCCGCCTTGCGGCGCAGGTCGGCCCAGCGCTCCGGCGTCGTGGCCAGCTCCAGGCCGCCCACCGGGTCGAAGCAGGGCACGCCGTCGACGCTGAGCGAGCCGAACTTCGCCACCGTGTACGCGGCGAACTCGGTCAGTGTCCTGGACGGGCTGGTCCGGAAGACCAGGCCCGGAGCGTGCGAGGTAGAGCCGCCGGGCGCGGGCAGCGGGCCCTGCTCCAGGACGGTGACGTCGCTCCAGCCGCGCGCGGTGAGCTCGTCGGCCAGGGAACACCCCACGATTCCGGCGCCGATGACCACCACACGGGGGGTGGCCGCGGGAGTGCTGGACATGTCCCTCCTCTGCGCTGCTGTGGATCCGGTGAAAGGGGGCGGGCCGGGCGGCGGCTAGAACACCACCACCGAGCGCAGCACCTCGCCGCGCTGCATCGCCGCGAACGCCTCCTCCACCCGCTCCAGGGGAATCGTTTCGCTGACGAAGCCGCCCAGGTCGAGACGGCCGCTGAGGTACTGGTCGATCAGCACCGGGAAGTCCCGGCTGGGCAGACAGTCGCCGTACCAGGACGACTTGAGCGCGCCGCCGCGCGAGAACAGGTCGATCAGCGGCAGCTCGATCGTCGCTTCCGGGTCCGGCACCCCCACCTGGACCAGCACGCCCGCGTGGTCGCGCATGGAGAAGGCCTGCCGGTAGGTCTCCGGGCGGCCCACCGCGTCGATCGCGACGTCGACCCCGAAGCCGCCGGTGAGCTCGCGCACCGCGGCGACCGGGTCCGTGCCACGGGAGTTGACGGTGTGCGTGGCCCCGAACCGCTCCGCGCCGTTCAGCTTGGCGTCGTCGATGTCCACGGCGATCACCCGGCGCGCCCCGGCCAGCGACGCCCCGGCGATCGCGGCGACGCCGACGCCGCCGCAGCCGATGACGGCGACGGTGTCACCGCGCTCGACGCCTCCGGTGTGCACCGCGGCCCCGTACCCGGCCATCACACCGCAGCCGATCAGACCGGCCGCCTCGGGGCGGGCCGCCGGGTCGACCTTCACGGCCTGCCCGGCGGCGACCAGGGTCTTCTCGGCGAAGGCGCCGATGCCCAGGGCGGGCGACAGCGGGGTGCCGTCCGTCAGCGTCATCGGCTGCGCGGCGTTCCGGGAGTCGAAGCAGTACCAGGGGCGGCCGCGGCGGCAGGAACGGCAGCCGCCGCAGGGGGCACGCCAGGCGATCACCACATAGTCGCCGGGCACGAGCTCGGTGACGTCCGGGCCGACCGCCTCCACGGTGCCGGCCGCCTCATGGCCGAGCAGGAACGGGAAGCCGTCGTCGATCGCGCCCTCCCGGTAGTGCAGATCGGTGTGGCAGACCCCGCAGGCCTGTACGGCGACGAGGACTTCCGACGGGCCCGGCCGAGGCACGACGATCGTCCGCACCTCGACGGGCGCACCCCTTTTCACGGCGACGGCAGCACGGACCTCGTACGACACGGTCCCCCACCCTTCTGATGTTGCGCACTGCACGCTGCGTTGCGCTATGAGAGACATAGTGGGAACGCCGGTATCGCGCCGTCAAGAGGGTGGCGGCAAGCCCGGAAAACCCCCTGGGCACAGCGGCGCGGGGCCGGATTCACCCGGCCCCGCGCCGCTGTCGCGCGCTGTGGTCGCGCCGTCCCGCCAAGAGGGGAAGGTCAGGTCAGAAGCCGTACCCCATCCGGCGGGAGAGGTCCCCCGCCACCACGACCGCGCGCTTGGCCAGCTCGTTCAGCCGGTCCTCGGTCAGCCGGTAGACGGGCCCGGAGACGCTGATCGCGCCGATCACCTTGCCGTCGTGCGCGCGCACCGGGGCCGCCACCGCGGTGAGCCCCACCTCCAGCTCCTCCATCGCCAGCGCGTACCCCTGCTGCGCCACGGCCTCCAGCTCCGTGCGCAGCGCGACGGCGCCGGTCAGCGTGTGGTCGGTGAACCGCGGCAGGGTACGGGCCAGCAGGCCCTCCCGCAGGGTCGGCGGCAGATGCGCGAGCAGCACCTTCCCGCTGGAAGTGGCGTGCAGCGGCGTCCGGCGGCCCAGCCAGTTCTGCGCGGTGACCGAGGCCGAGCCGCGGGCCTGCATGATGTTGACCGCCGCGTCGTCGTCGAGCACCGCGATGTTGACGGTCTCGCCCAGCTCGTCGGCGAGCTCGCGGCAGACCGGGGCGCCCTCCTGGGAGATGTCCAGGCGGACCGCGGCGGCCCCCGCCAGGCGCAGCACCCCGGCCCCCAGGTAGTACTTGCCGCGGTCCGGGGACTGGGTCACCAGACCCCGGTTCTCCAGCACCCCGAGCAGCCGGAACGCCGTGGACCGGTGGACGTCCAGCGCGTCCGCGATCTCCGGCGCGCCCGCCTCGCCCCGCTCGGCGAGGATCTCCAGGACGCTCACGGCGCGGTCCACGGACTGCACGGCGCTGACGCCGGCCTTGCCCGGCCGGTCGCGGGCCGCGGGCCGTTCCGCCCGTTCCTCCTGTCGCGGCCGCTCCTCCCGCCTTGGCTCACTCACGTCGTCCTCACTTCGCTCGCCGGTCATGGCTCCACTCTCGCCGCACTCTCGCGGCCCCTGACGCCCAGGTCAGGACCGCATGGTCGGGAAGCGCTTGACGCGGCTCGCTTCCCACCCGGATTCTGTTGCGTATAGCGCTCGAAGGCGCGCACTGCGCAACAACATGTTACCGAACAGTCGTGCATCAACAGGGGGTCCCGTGATACCCGTCTGCCGCCTTCAAGACCTCCCCGAGGGTGAGTCCGTCCGCATCGACACCACACCGCCGATCGCCGTGTTCCATGTCGACGGCGAGCTGTTCGCCGTCGATGACACCTGCACCCACCAAGACGCCTCGCTGTCCGAGGGCTGGCTGGAGGGCGCATCGGTCGAATGCCCGCTGCACGCCGCGTCATTCGACCTCCGCACCGGAATGCCGCTGTGCCTGCCCGCCCGCCGTGCGCTGCGCACCTACCAGGTGCTCGTCGTCGACGGCATGGTCCAGGTGCGGCAGCGGGCCGCCGACGAGGGCAGCGCCGCATGAGGACCGTCACCGTGGTCGGCGCCTCGCTCGCCGGGCTCTACGCGGTACGCGCGCTGCGCGCCCAGGGGTTCGACGGGCGGCTGGTGGTCGTCGGAGCCGAGCCCGACCGGCCCTACGACCGCCCGCCCCTGTCCAAGGAGTTCCTCACCGGCCCGGTGGACGACGGGCAACTCGCCCTCTGCGACGCCGAGGAGACCGCCGAGCTCGACGCCGAGTGGCTGCTCGGCGTGCCCGCCCGCGGACTCGACACCCGAGGGCGAACGGTGCTCCTCGCCGACGGCAGGACCGTCTCCACCGACGGTGTGGTGATCGCCACCGGAGCGCGTGCGCGCGCACTGCCAGGACCCGGATACGCCGGGGTGCACCTGCTGCGCACCCTCGCGGACGCCCGCGCCCTGCGCGCGGAACTGGCCGGGCCGCCACGGCGGATCGTGGTCGTCGGCGGCGGCTTCATCGGCGCCGAGACCGCGTCCTCCTGCGCCGCGCTCGGGCACCAGGTCACGGTCGTCGAGGCCGCCGAGCTGCCGCTGACGCCCCAACTCGGCCCGGACATGGCCGCGTTCTGCGCGGGCCTGCACGAACGCCGCGGCGTGCGGCTGATCTGCGGTACGGGCGTCGCGGCCCTGCGCGCCGGGCGGCCCGGCGGGGCCGCCCACGCCGAGACCGTCACCGGAGTCCGGCTCACCGACGGCCGCCTGCTCCCGGCCGACCTGGTGATCGTCGGCATCGGCGCCGTCCCGTGCACCGACTGGCTCTCCGGCTCGCCGCTCGCGGTCGACGCCGTCGACCGGGGGGTGCTCTGCGACGACGGCTGCGTCACCGCGCTGCCTCAGGTCGTCGCCGTCGGGGACGTGGCGAGGGTCGGCGGCGTCCGGGCCGAGCACTGGACCAGCGCCACCGAGCAGCCCGCCGTCGCCGTACACAACCTGCTGGCCGGACGGACCGCGCGGACGTGCCGGACGGTGCCGTACTTCTGGTCCGACCAGTACGGGGCCCGCATCCAGTTCGCGGGCGGACGCCGGGACGGCGACACCGTCCGCGTCGTCGAAGGCTCCCTGAGCGAAGGGAGCTTCCTCGCCCACTACGAACGCGCCGGGCGCACCACCGCGGTGCTCGGCGTCGACCGCCCCCGCCCCTTCCTGCGCGCCCGCCGGGCCCTGCGCGACGCCACCGGCATCCCGGCGCCCGCCTGACCCGGCTCTGGGCTCCGGCCGGGGCTCTGGGCTCCGGCCGGAGCTGGAACCGTACCCGCCAGGGCAGACCTCACGCGGCCTGGGACAGCCGCACCTCAGGCTCCGGCAGCGGACCGTTCCCCACTGGCCGGGCCCGCGCCGCCGCCCGCGCCGCCCGGCGCGCCCGACGCCGCTCCTTGCGCAGCCGTCGCGCCGAGCTGCTCGGCGTCGACACCACGCCGTTCCGCTGGTTCCAGACCTGCCGGGTGATCCACACGTCGAGCACCCCCCAGGTGGCCACCACGGTGGCCACCACCGTCCCGAGCACCATCGGGAACGCCAGCCAGGACCCGGTCAGGGTGCACAGGAACGCCACCATCGCCTGTATCAGCGTCACCGCGACGAAGAGCACCGCCCGCACGGCCGCGTCCCGTACCGGATCGGGCAGCCGGTACCGCCGCGCCGGTTCCTCCACCCACAGCTGCCCACCGGACCCCCGCCGTTGCGCCGTCCCCACGACCACGTCACTCCCCACTGCCTTGCAGCCGGCCGCCCTCTTGCTGATGGGCCCGACCCCTCACTGACTGCCCGGCTTGCGGCATTTTACGCCACCTCGCGTGCGACTCTCACCCTCATGCGCGACGGCACGCGGCTCATGCGACGCATCACGCGACCCCTGTGGCGCGTTCCGCCCCAACTCCCGTACGGCAGGACGCACACCAGGCCTCGAAGATTCCCGTCGGGGAGGATTTCCGGCCATCCGATGGGGGGAAACGGCTCGATGGGGCCGCGCCGCAGGGTCCGGATCCTGGCCAGTCATCTCCTGGTAAGGCGGGACAACTCCGGACGGCCCACGGCCCGTTCGGCCGGACAGCGGCCGGACAACGACCGGACGCACCTTCGAGTTACCCCCGACGCAGTAGTAGGCTCGCGTCCGTTTGCTGACGCACGTACCCTGGGTCACGGGGTCTGAGCTGGGGGAGGCCATGCGCTTTCGCGGGAAGTCCATCCGCCGGAAGATCGTGGCGTTGCTGCTGGTGCCGCTGGTTTCACTGACCGCCATCTCGGCCGTGGCCACCGTGATCACCTGGCGGGAAGCCGACCAACTGCGCGATGTCGCCTACGTCATCGACAAGGTCGGCTACCCCATCGAGGACGTGGCGCGGGTCATCCAGGAGGAACGCCGCCAGGCCCTGGTCTATCTGGCCGACCCGCGTGCGTCGGACGCGCTGACCACCCTGCGCCAACGGCACGACGCGACCGACGACATGGTGGACACCATCCGCTCGAACGCGCGCGACGCGGACGTCAGGGACGAGTTGACCAAGTCGTCCAGGGACCGGCTCGACTCGATGGTGGAGGCCTTCGAGGGGATCGAGTCGCTGCGCCGCTCCGTCGAGGAGGGCCCGCTCACCCGGCGCCAGGCCCTGGACCTCTACAGCAAACTGATCACCCCCTGCTACGACTTCCTGAGCACCCTGCACGGGCTGGACGACGTCGAGATGGACAAGCAGGGCCGCGCGCTCGTCGGCGTCGCCCGCGCGCGCGAACTCCTGTCCCGCGAGGACGCGCTGCTCGGCTCCGCGCTGGTCGCCCAGCGGCTCGAAGCGCGCGAACTGCGACAGGTCTCCGACCTGGTGGCGCAGCGCGAGCTGCTGTACACGCTCAACCTCCAACTGCTGCCGGACGACGAGCGCGCCACGTTCGAGCGCTTCTGGAAGAGCCCGGCCACCGCGCCCCTGCGGCAGGCGGAGCAGACCGCCGTCGCCGCCAGCCCCGGCGCCCCGCGGGGTCTCACGTCCGCCCGCTGGGACGCGGCGGCCGGTCCCGTGCTCGAAGAACTGGCGAAGCGCAACACCGCCGCGGGCGACCGCTATCAGGACCGGGTCGAGCCGGTCGCCGTCGGGGCGCTGGCCAAGGCGGGGGTCGCGGGCGTGCTCGGACTGCTGGCGCTGACCGTCTCGCTGTTCTTGTCCGTACGGATCGGCCGTGGTCTGGTCCGCGACCTGTCGCAGCTCCGCAAGGAGGCCCACGAGGCCTCCGGGGTACGGCTGCCCAGCGTGATGCGCAGGCTCGCCGCGGGCGAACAGGTCGACATCGGCACCGAGGCGCCCCGACTGGAGTACGCCAAGGACGAGCTGGGCCAGGTCGGCCAGGCCCTGAACACGCTGCAACGAGCCGCCGTCGAAGCCGCCGTCAAACAGGCCGACATGCGCCGCGGCGTCTCCGAGGTGTTCGTCAACCTCGCCCGCCGCAGCCAGGTCCTGCTGCACAAGCAGCTCACACTGCTCGACACCATGGAGCGCAGAACCGAGGACGCCGAGGAACTCGCCGACCTCTTCCGCCTCGACCACCTCACCACCCGGATGCGGCGGCACGCCGAGGGCCTGGTGATCCTCTCCGGCGCGGCCCCCTCCCGCCAGTGGCGCAAACCCGTCCAGCTGATGGACGTCGTACGGGCCGCGGTGGCCGAGGTCGAGGACTACGAGCGCATCGAGGTACGCCGACTGCCGCGGATCGCCGTGACCGGCCCCGCCGTCGCCGACCTCACCCATCTCACCGCGGAACTCCTGGAGAACGCCACCGTGTTCTCGCCCCCGCACACCGCCGTGCAGGTGCACGGCGAGCGGGTCGCCAACGGCTTCACGCTGGAGATCCACGACCGCGGCCTCGGGATGGCCAAGGAAGCGCTCTTGGACGCCAATCTGCGACTCGCCGAGACCCCCGAGTTCGAGCTCTCCGACACCGACCGGCTCGGCCTCTTCGTGGTCAGCCGGCTCGCCCAGCGCCAGCGCATCCGCGTCTCCCTGCAGCCCTCGCCGTACGGCGGTACCACCGCGGTGGTCTTCCTCCCCGACGCCCTGCTCACCGAGGCACAGGACACCGACGGCGTCGGGTTCCGCCTGGACCGCGCGCGCCCCGGCCAGCTCCGCCACGCGGCGGACGACCGTACGGCCAAGCTCTCCAAGGTGCCCGCGAGCACCCCCGGACTGCCTCACTCGGTGGTGGACGGGCCGGTGGAACTCGAAGCCCCCGTCGGCCCGAGGGGACTGGGCGTCGACGTCCTGGACGGCGTCGGCGATCTGGACGGCGTCAGTGACCTGGGCGGCGTCAGTGACCTGGGCGGCCTCGCCGACCTCGGGGACATCGGCGACGAGGACAGCGAGCGCGGCGGCCTGTTCCGGCCCCGCCGCCCAGCACCCGCGAGCCAGTCCAAGCGGCACCACCGGCCACGGGACGAGGACGGCGCCGACGGCGACGAGACCATCCGCCAGGGCGAGCCCCCGCACCCGGCCGACGGCACGATCCCGCTGCCGCGCCGCAGGACCCCCAAGCTGGTGAGCTCACACGGCCGCCCGGTCACCGAGCCCAGGGAACGCACGCCCGACCGCCCAGCCCGCCCGACGCCACCGCGCCGCACGCCGGACGCCCCGCGGGAGGAGGCCGCCCAGCCCGCCGCGGACTCCGCGGGGACCCCGCCGCCCGCAGCCCTGCCCCGGCGGGTGCGGCAGGCCAGCATCGCGCCCCAGCTCAAGGAGAGCCAGCCGCGCGAACCCGTTCCCGACCCCGCCCCGGACGACCGCGATCCCGATGAGGTGCGCAGCAGAATGGCCTCGCTACAGCGCGGTTGGCAGCGCGGCCGCAGGGACAACGCCGCGCCGCCGGAGCCACCATCCGCAGCCCCAGAAGTCCCGCAGGCATCAGAAGCCCCACAGGCGTCAGAAGCACCGCAAGAACCAGAAACACCGGCAACATCACCGACCACAGCACCAGACCGCACCACACCGGAGGGGGACGGTCGATGACCACCAACACATCGAATACCGCCGCAGACAGCACCGAACGCCGGGGCTCAGGCGAGCTGAACTGGCTGCTCGACGACCTCGTCGCACGCGTCGCGAGCATCCGCAAGGCACTGGTGCTGTCCGGCGACGGCCTGCCCACCGGCGTCTCCAAGGACCTGACCCGCGAGGACAGCGAGCACCTGGCCGCCGTGGCCTCCGGCTTCCACAGCCTGGCCAAGGGCGTCGGGCGCCACTTCGAGGCGGGCCGGGTCCGGCAGACCGTGGTCGAGCTCGACGAGGCGTTCCTGTTCGTCACGGCCGCGGGCGACGGCAGCTGCCTCGCCGTCCTGTCGGACGCGGACTCCGACGTCGGCCAGGTCGCCTACGAGATGACCCTCCTCGTCAAGCGGGTGGGCGCGCATCTGGCCTCCGCGCCACGCACCGATCTGCCCGCGGGTGGGTAGTGAGATGGTATGAGCGATGACGGTCACGGGGCGCCCCACTGGTTCGACGACGACGCGGGACCAGTGGTGCGCCCGTACGCCATGACACGCGGCCGCACCACCAGCGCCGCCCAGCACCGCCTCGACCTGATCGCGGTGGTCGTCACGGAGCCGCACGCGGACGACCCCGGAGCGGACCAGACCCTGGCCCCCGAGCACATGGACATCGTCGAACTCTGCCGCACGGCCCCCCAGTCCGTCGCCGAGCTCGCCTCGGAGCTGGATCTGCCCATCGGCGTCGTCCGGGTCCTGGTGGGCGACCTCGTGGCCGACGGGCTCGTCCACGTGACCCGTCCCGTTCCCCCCGCCCAACTGCCCGACGAGAGTATTCTGCGCGAAGTGATCGACGGTCTGCGTGCGCTCTGACAGACGGTCCGCGTACGCCTGACACGCGTGCGCTCTGACACGCGTGCGCCCGAGCAGGGGGGAGCTCCGTGACTGGCTGGCAGTTCTGGATCGACCGTGGCGGAACCTTCACCGATGTCGTCGCGCGCCGCCCCGACGGGAGCGTCGTCACCCGCAAACTCCTCTCCGAGAACCCCGCCCGCTACCGCGACTCGGCGGTCGCCGGAATCCGCGCCCTGCTCGACGTCCCGCTGGACGAGGCCCGGATCGACTCCGTCCGGATGGGCACCACCGTCGCCACCAACGCCCTGCTGGAGCGCGCGGGCGAGCGCACCGCCCTGGTCATCACCCGCGGCTTCCGCGACGCCCTGCGCATCGCCTACCAGAACCGGCCACAGATCTTCGCCCGCGAGATCGTGCTGCCCGAACTCCTCTACGAACGCGTCATCGAGGTCGACGAGCGGGTCGCCGCGGACGGCACGGTCCTCACCCCACCCGACCTCGACACCCTCGCCGGGCCGCTCAGGCAAGCGTACGACGACGGGATCCACGCCCTCGCGGTGGTCTGCATGCACAGCAGCCTGTACCCGCGACACGAACAGGCCATCGGCGCGCTCGCGGCCCGTACCGGCTTCCCGCAGATCTCCCTCTCCAGCGAGGTCAGCCCCCTGATGAAGCTGGTGCCACGCGGGGACACGGCGGTCGTCGACGCCTACCTCTCGCCGGTGCTGCGCCGCTACGTCCAGCAGGTCGCCGACCAGCTCCAGGGCGTACGGCTGATGTTCATGCAGTCCAACGGCGGCCTGACCGAAGCCGGACAGTTCCGCGGCAAGGACGCGATCCTGTCCGGATCCGCGGGCGGCATCGTCGGCATGGCCCGGATGTCCCAGCGCGCCGGGTTCGACCAGGTCATCGGCTTCGACATGGGCGGCACCTCCACCGACGTCTCGCACTTCGCCGGGGCGTACGAACGGGTCTTCACCACCCAGATCGCCGGAGTCCGGCTGCGCGCCCCGATGCTGGACATCCACACGGTCGCGGCGGGCGGCGGCTCGGTCCTGCACTTCGACGGCAGCCGGTACCGCGTGGGCCCGGACTCGGCCGGAGCCTCGCCGGGCCCCGCCTGCTACCGCGGCGGCGGCCCGCTGACCGTCACCGACGCCAACGTGATGCTCGGCCGAGTCCAAGCGGCCCACTTTCCCCGCGTCTTCGGCCCCGGCGGCGACCAGCCGCTCGACGAGGCCCTGGTACGCGAACGGTTCACGGCCCTGGCCGCCGACATCAAGGCGCACACCGGCGACGACCGCACCCCCGAGCAGGTCGCCGAGGGCTATCTGCGCATCGCCGTGGCCAACATCGCGGGCGCGATCAAACGCATCTCGGTCCAGAAGGGCCACGACGTCACCCGGTACGCGCTCACCACCTTCGGCGGCGCGGGCGGCCAGCACGCCTGCGCGGTGGCCGACTCGCTCGGCATCCGCACCGTCCTGGTGCCCCCCATGGCCGGGGTGCTCTCCGCGCTCGGCATCGGCCTCGCCGACACCACCGCCATGCGCGAACAGTCCGTCGAGGCGCCCCTGGAGCCCGCCTCGATGCCGCGGGTACGGCGCACGGCCGACGACCTGGAGGCCGCGGCCCGCGCCGAACTCCTCGCCGAGGACGTCCCCGCCGACCGCGTCCGGATCGCCCGCCGCGCCCAGCTCCGCTACGACGGCACCGACACGACTCTTACCGTGGACCTGGCCGAACCGGCGGACATGGCCGAGGCCTTCGAGCGGCGGCACCGCGCCGCCTACTCCTTCACACTCGACCGCCCGATCGTCGTCGAGGCCCTCTCCGTGGAGGCCACCGGGCTCACCGACCCGCCTGACCTCTCGGGCCTGTCCCCGGCACGCGCGCGTGGCGGCGAACCCGCACCCCGCGCGCGTGCCGGCGAACCCGCCGCGGGGCCCGACACCGTCAGCCTGCACACCGGCGGCGCCCGCCGCGACGTACCGCTGCACCACCGCGAGCGACTCGCCCCCGGCGAACGCGTGGCCGGACCCGCGATCATCGCCGAGGCCAACTCCACCACAGTGGTGGACGACGGCTGGCAGGCGGCCGTGAACGACGACGGCCACCTGGTGATGGAACGGCTGACCCCGCCCGAAGGACCGGCGGCGGACACCGCGGCGGACCCGGTGCTCCTGGAGGTCTTCAACAACCTCTTCATGTCCATCGCCGAACAGATGGGCGCCCGCCTGGAGTCCACCGCCCAGTCCGTGAACATCAAGGAGCGCCTCGACTTCTCCTGCGCGCTCTTCGACCCGCACGGCAACCTCGTCGCCAACGCCCCGCACATCCCCGTGCACCTGGGCTCGATGGGCACCGCGGTCAAAGAGGTCATCCGGCGCCGCCGCGACGCCATGCGCCCAGGCGACGCGTACGCCGTCAACGACCCGTACCACGGCGGCACCCACCTGCCCGACATCACCGTGATCACACCGGTCTTCGACAGCGCGGGCCAGAGCATCCTGTTCTACGTCGCCTCGCGCGGCCACCACGCGGAGATCGGCGGCATCGCGCCCGGCTCCATGCCCGCCGACAGCCGCCGGATCGAGGAGGAGGGCATCCTCTTCGACAACTGGCTCCTCGCCGAGAACGGCCGCTTCCGCGAGGCCGAGACCCACCGGCTGCTCACCGAGTCGCCCTACCCCTCCCGCAACCCCGCCACCAATCTCGCCGACTTCCGCGCCCAGATCGCCGCCAACGCCAAGGGCGTTGACGAAGTCGGCAAGATGATCGACGACTTCGGCCTGGACGTCGTACAGGCCTATATGCGACACGTCCAGGACAACGCGGAAGACGCGGTCCGCCGCGTCATCGACCGCCTGGACGACGGCGGTTACGCCTACGAGACGGACTCCGGCGCCGTCATCCGGGTCACCGTCACGGTGGACCGCGCCAGCCGCTCCGCGACCGTCGACTTCACCGGCACGTCCGACCAGCTCCCCGGCAACTTCAACGCCCCGTACGCCGTGGTCAACGCCGCCGTCCTGTACGTCTTCCGCACCCTCGTCGCCGACGACATCCCGCTCAACGACGGCTGTCTGCGCCCTCTGAAGATCGTGGTGCCCCGCGGGTCGATGCTGTCCCCCGAGCCCCCGGCCGCCGTGGTGGCGGGCAACGTGGAGACCTCCCAGGCCATCACCGGCGCCCTCTACGCGGCGCTCGGCGTGCAGGCCGAGGGCTCCGGGACCATGAACAACGTCACCTTCGGCAACGAACGCTTCCAGTACTACGAGACGGTCGGCTCAGGCTCGGGGGCGGGCGACGGCTTCGCCGGAGCGCCCGTCGTCCAGACCCATATGACCAACTCCCGGCTCACCGACCCGGAGATCCTGGAATGGCGCCTTCCGGTGCTGCTCGAGGAGTTCGCCGTACGCGAGGGCAGCGGGGGAGCGGGCCGGTGGCGCGGCGGCGACGGGGCCGTACGCCGCCTGCGGTTCCGCGAGGCCATGACGGTGTCCACGCTGTCCGGACACCGCAGGGTCCCGCCGTACGGCATGGCCGGCGGAGCACCGGGCGCACTCGGCGCGAACCGCGTGGAGCGCGCGGACGGCGCCGTACGGGAACTGGCGGGCAGCGACTCGGCGCGGCTGGCGCCCGGCGACGTCCTGGTGGTGCGGACACCGGGCGGCGGCGGATACGGCCGCGCACCGGACGGCGATCCGGCCGCGACCGCCGACCCCGAGTGAGCCGCGTCGCCCGCGCCGCTAGAGTCTGCGGGGGAACTGCCCTATGTCACCGGGCAGTTCCGGACCGTCGGTGCAGTGGTCGCGCGGGGCAGGATCCCGTGGACCCCGGTAGGAGTGGAAGTCAATGATCCTCGGGCGCTCTGGACGCCGTAAGCCCCCCGTCGAGCCGGTCACGCTCAAGATCCTGGTGGCGGGCGGCTTCGGGGTCGGCAAGACCACCCTGGTCGGCGCGGTCAGCGAGATCAAACCGCTGCGTACCGAGGAGCGGCTGACCGAGGCGGGCCGCCCGGTCGACGACACCCGCGGTGTCGAGGCCAAGAACACCACCACGGTCGCCATGGACTTCGGGCGCATCACCCTCCGCGAGGACCTGGTGCTCTATCTCTTCGGCACACCGGGGCAGGACCGCTTCTGGTTCCTGTGGGACGAGCTCGCCCAGGGCGCGCTCGGCGCGGTGGTGCTCGCCGACACCCGGCGCCTGGAGGACTGCTTCGCCGCCGTCGACTACTTTGAACGGCGCGGCATCCCCTTCACGGTCGGCGTGAACTGCTTCGACGGCGCCGCACAGTACCCGGTGGACACCGTGCGCCAAGCGCTCGACCTCGACGACGAGGTGCCCGTGGTGCTGTGCGACGCACGCGAGCGCGAGTCGGCCAAGGAGGTCCTCATCACCGTGGTGGAACACGCCATGACCCGCGCCGCCCGGTCCCGCCAGCCCGCGCCGACCGCCTGACAGCGGGACCCCGAGGACCCGCGGGACCGCAGGGCCCGGACGCACGGCCCGTACCCCCGCCGACCGGGGTACGGGCCGCAGCCGCGAGGCTGGTGGGGCTCAGGCCCTGGGCGTCAGCCGGCCCTCGCCGCCAGGAGGTCAGCCCTCGCCGTCCTCGTGCCAGCCGAAGCTCCGCTCGACCGCCTTGCGCCAGTTGTGGTACTCGCGCTCCCGGACCTCGTCCGCCATCCGCGGCGACCACTCGGCGTCCCGCTGCCAGTGGGCCTTGAGCTCGTCGAGGTCGTGCCACACACCGGTCGCGAGGCCCGCCGCGTACGCCGCGCCCAGACAGGTCGTCTCGGACACCTTCGGCCGCACCACCGGTACGCCCAGCACATCCGCCTGATGCTGCATCAGCAGATTGTTCTTGGTCATGCCGCCGTCGACCTTGAGCGTGGTGATCTCCACGCCCGAGTCCTGGTACATGGCGTCCACGACCTCACGCGTCTGCCAGCTGGTCGCCTCCAGCACGGCGCGCGCGAGATGCGCCTTGGTCACGAAGCCGGTCAGGCCGGTGATCACCCCGCGCGCGTCGGAGCGCCAGTACGGCGCGAACAGGCCCGAGAACGCGGGCACGATATACGCCCCGCCGTTGTCCTCGACGCTCGCCGCGAGCGGCTCGATCTCATCCGCGCCGCGGATGATGCCCAGCTGGTCGCGGAACCACTGCACCAGCGCCCCGGTGATCGCGATGGACCCCTCCAGGCAGTACACCGGCGCCTCGCCGCCGATCTGGTAGCCCATCGTGGTGAGCAGCCCGCTCTTCGACGCCACCGGTCGGCCGCCGGTGTTGAGCAGCAGGAAGCTGCCGGTGCCGTACGTGTTCTTCGCCGTACCGGTGTCGTAGCAGGCCTGCCCGAACACCGCGGCCTGCTGGTCCCCGAGCGCCGAGGCCACCGGCACGCCCTGGAGCTGGCCGACGGCCGTGCCGTACACCTCGGCCGACGACCGGATCTCCGGCAGCACCGCCTCGGGGATGTTCATCGCCGACAGGATCGAGGAGTCCCACTGGAGGGTCTGGAGGTTCATCAGCATGGTGCGCCCGGCGTTGGTCACATCGGTGACGTGCACACCGCCCTGGGTGCCGCCGGTGAGGTTCCAGATCAGCCAGGAGTCGATGGTGCCGAAGGCTATCTCGCCGCGCTCCGCACGGGCCCTGAGGCCCGGCACGTCGTCCAGCAGCCAGGCCGCCTTGGGGCCGGAGAAGTAACTGGCGAGCGGCAGTCCGGTCTGCTCGCGGAAGCGGTCCTGGCCGTCCGTGCCGCCGAGTTCGTTGCAGAGCGCCGAGGTGCGGGTGTCCTGCCACACGATCGCGTTGTGCACGGGCTTGCCGGTGGCGCGGTCCCACAGCACGGTGGTCTCGCGCTGGTTGGTGATGCCCAGCGCGCTGAGCTGATCGGGGCGCAGCCCCGCCTTGGCGAGCGCGCCGGCCACGACCGCCTGCACCTTGGACCAGATCTCGGTGGCGTCGTGCTCCACCCAGCCCGGCTTCGGGAAGATCTGGCGGTGCTCACGCTGGTCGACGGCGACGATGCCGCCGTCCTGGTTGAAGATGATGCAGCGGCTTGACGTGGTGCCTTGGTCGATTGCGGCGACGAACTTGTCTGTCATGCCGTACCCCCTCCGTCGGAAGGCTGCGAGCCGTCAGGAAGCTGCGGGTCAGAGAGCTGCGGGTCAGAAGGCTGCGAGATAGATCAGCGCGCCGAGCGCACCGCCGATCAGCGGACCGGCGACGGGGATCCACGAGTAGCGCCAGTCCGACGTGCCCTTGAACGGAATCGGGAGCACCGCGTGGGCGATCCGCGGACCCAGGTCTCGGGCCGGGTTGATGGCGTATCCGGTCGGCCCGCCGAGCGAGAGGCCGATTCCCACGACCAGCAGGGCGATCAGCAGGGTGGCGACCCCCGAGTCCCCGATGCCCTGGACGTGCTTGTCACCGCCGACGAGCGCCAGGATGGGCAGGACCAGACCGACGGTGGCGATGATCTCCGTGGTGAGGTTCTGGACTGGGTTGTTGATCTCCGGCCGGGTGGAGAAGATCCCCAGCGTCTCCATCCGGTACTTCTCGTCGCGGTTGAGCGCGAACTGTCCATAGTAGAGCAGCCAGGTCAGTACGGCGCCGAGGAAGGCGCCCACCACCTGCCCGGACATATACAGCGGAACCTTGGACCATTCGGTGGTGCCCTCGATGGCGAACCCCAGGGTGACGGCCGGGTTGATGTGCCCGCCGGACAGCGGCGCGGATGTGTACGCCCCGGCGAGCACGCCGAATCCCCAGCCGAAGGCGATGACGATCCAGCCCGCGTCCTTCGACTTGGATTTGTGGAGCAGAACCCCGGCCACCACGCCGGCGCCGAACAGAATCAGGATCGCGGTGCCGATGACTTCGCCGACGAAGATGTCTCCATTGCTCATGGCGGCTCCTAGGCCCTCGGCCGGGGTGTCATGCCCCGGTCCTCCCTGCGGGGGTGCGTACCCACCACCCCTACTTCACCAGAGGCAGGGGAGAACCGCGCCCCGCCCGGCGTCCGTGTGACGAGCGTGCCGACGCAGTCGAATCGCCCGTGGGGGATGGCCCTTTTCGCAGGCAGGGACCCTGGGCGGCGTACTTCCGCATGGTGCCGGTGTGCGGCGATGCCGACTGACACCGGGAAGTGTTCACCGGCACCGTGGCACCGTCAAGGTCGCGGACGCCCCTCGTTTCCCTCACCGCCTCACCTGGTCCCGGCGTGCCGCCCGGCTCGCCCGCACCCGGCCTGCCCGGTGTCACGCGTAACCGTGGTCGGGGCCCGCGTACCCCGTGGTCAGGCTCTACTTGGCGTGTCGTCCTCCCGTTCCGCACCCCGCGCTCGCGCGGGCGCTCCCCGTGCCGCGTCTGGTCCGGTGGCCCGGCGTCCCGGCCCGGCCCAGTACCCAGCTCATGCCGCGCAACGACTTCGCGGCCCGCTTCAGCGGCGCCAGACACGCGGCGGCCTGCCGGTGGTCGCGTACCGTGCCCGGCGGGCAGTCCACCGTCGCCAGCGAGAGCGTGACCGGCCGCCCGCCCGCCGACCAGGGCAGGTCGAGCACCGCGGCGGCGAGCGCGTCGAGCGCCCCAGGCTCGGCCAGCACCAGGAAGTCGTCGCCGCCGATGTGCCCGATCCGCGTCGCCCCGGACGCGGCCCGCCGCAGCGCGCCGCCCACGCTCCGGATCAGCTCGTCGCCCGCGGCGAAGCCCGCACCGTCGTTGACCTGCTTGAAGTCGTCGATGTCCAGCCAGCTGAGCGCGAACGGCCGCGCCTGCGCGATCCACCGGTCCACCTCACCGGCGATCGCGTCAGAGCCCGGCAGCCGGGTCAGCGGGTTCAGCCCGGCGGCCTCCTCGACGCGGCTGTCCGACAGCGCCCGTACGACGTCGGCGAGCCGCACCACGCCCACACACCGGCCCTCCCGGTCCAGCACCGCGACATCGTCGCCACTGCGGTCGGGCGCACCGTCCGCCACCACGTCCAGCACCTCCCACGCGGTGGCGTCCGCGCCCACCGTGCGCGGAGCGTCCGCGAGCCGGACCGCGGGCCGACCCGCGTGCAGCGCGTGGCCGTACCGGCCCGAAAGCGGCAACAGGAACCGGTCCCGGTCCACCGCGCGCACAGGCCTGCCGTACGCGTCCACCAGCAGCACCCCGGACACTCCGGGAGACCCGATGAGCAGCTCCCGCACCTGTCCGGCCGAAGCGGACACCGGCAGCAGCGCCGCCGGGCGTACGAACTGCCGTACGGGCGGGCCCGCCCGCACAGCCGCCGCGGCCGCCTGCCGGGGCACGGGGGCCTGCGGCGGAACGTACACATCCGCGACCGGCCGCCGGGCGGGCGGCGCGAACAGCTCGCCCTGAGCCAGCTGCGCACCGGCCGCCCGCACCGCCGCGCACTGCCGCTCCGTCTCCACACCCTCCACCGCCAGCAGCGCCCCCGACTGCTCGCACAGCGTCCGCATCGCCCGTACGGCGGGCTCCCGCGCCAGCAGCGAGGCGTCCAGCTTGACCAGTTCAGGGCCCAGGTCGACCAGGAGCCGCAGCGGCAGATCGCCGTCCCCGACCCCGTCCACACAGATCCGGAACCCGTCGTCGCGCAGCGCGGCGACCGCTTCCAGCAGGGCCGTATGGGGGACGTGCGTGAACGGCGGCCCGAGGTCGACGGTGATCTCCCACGGCAGACGGCCCGCCTCGTGCACGGCGTCCCGCAGCGCCGCGAGCCCACCGAGATCGGCGGCCGTCGCGGCGAAGACGTTCACATGCAGCGGCAGCAGCGTCTCCTGGCGCGCCGCGGCACGGACCGCGAAGGCGGCGAGCCTGCCGTCGAGCTCCGGGTCGCGGCGCGCCTCGGCGAGCACGTCCCCCGCCTCCGGGCGGGCGAGTATCTCCAGCGCGGCCACGGCCGAGGTCGCCAGGTTGACGACGGGCTGGAACGCGAAGCGCAGAGAGTCGGAACTGGGGGCCACGGCATCATGATGGCCGCCGCGCGGGGGCCACTAGTACCCAGTTCACGAGCTGTTCACGCACGGTTCCCGGCCCATCACGCCACGTACCCTCGGATGGCGGAACGGCCCAGTGCCCCGAGCGGAACGCCTCGACGCCCCATGGCGTCACGCCAGCCGTCCTCAGCGTATGACGATCACCGATGACCCGTGCCCGAACAGCCCCTGGTTCGCGGTGACGCCCACCCGCGCGTCAGGCACCTGCCGGGGCCCCGCCGCCCCCCGCAACTGCCAGGTCAGCTCGCACACCTGGGCGATCGCCTGGGCCGGTACGGCCTCCCCGAAGGACGCGAGCCCGCCGCTGGCGTTCACCGGGACGCGCCCGCCGGGCGCGGTCGCCCCCGCGCGCAGCAGCTTCGCGCCCTCGCCTTCGGCGCACAGTCCCAGCTCCTCGTACCACTGGAGCTCCAGCGACGTCGACAGGTCGTATACCTCCGCGAGCGACAGGTCGTCGGGCCCGACCCCGGCCTCCTCGTACGCGGCCCGCGCGATCGAGGCGCGGAAGGGCACGGACGGCGGCGGCGCGCCCGCCGCCGAGTCCGTGGCGATGTCCGGGAGGTCCAGCACGGTCTGCGGATAGCGCGGCGTGACCGTGGAGACGGCCCGGACCCTGACCGGCGCCCGGACCCCGTGCCGACGGGCGAAGTCCATGCTGGACAGCACCAGCGCGGCGCCGCCGTCCGAGGTCGCGCAGATGTCCAGCAGCCGCAGCGGATCGGCGACGACGGCGGACGCGGCGACCTCGTCGGCGGTCACCTTCCCGCGGTAGCGCGCATGCGGATTGAGCGCACCGCAGGCCGCGTTCTTGACCTTCACCAGGGCGAAGTCCTCGAGGGTGTCGCCGTACACGGCCATCCGGCGGCGCGCGTACAGCCCGAAGTACGCGGGATTGGCGGCCCCGAGCACCCGATAGCGCAGCCAGTCCGGGTCGTCCGGACGATCACCGCCCGCGGGCCGGAAGAACCCCTTGGGCGCCGCGTCCGCGCCCACCACCAGCACGACGTCCGCGAGCCCCGAAAGGATCTGCGCCCGCGCCGTGCTGACGGCCTGCGCCCCCGACGCGCACGCCGCGTACACGCTGGTCACCCGCGCGCCCTGCCAGCCAAGCGCCTTGGCGAAGGTCGCCCCGGCGACATATCCGGGGTACCCGCCGCGCACGGTGCCGGCGCCGACGACGGCCTGGACGTCCCGCCAGGCCACGCCCGCGTCGGTGAGCGCGTCCCGCGCCGCCGCCACGCCGTACTCGACGAAGCTCCGCCCCCGCTTGCCCCACGGGTGCATCCCCGCACCCAGCACCGCAACGTCCTGACCGGGGCCGCTCACGGCGTGCCCACCGGCTGGAAGTGCCATGTCAGCCAGGTGGTCTCGGCGTCCTCGCCGAGCACCCCGGACACCGCCTCGACCTCCATGCCGACCGCCAGCCGCGCGGGCGTCACGCCGGGCGCCGCCTGCCCGAGCACCACCATCCGCTCGGCCGCCAGCTCCACGGCGACCAGCGTGTACGGCTCCCACTCCCGCTCGGGATCAAAGACGTACGGCGCGGGCGGCCGATAGCGCGCGTCGGTGTACGACCAGACCCGCCCCCGCCGCGACAACGGAACCTCCACGAGCTCCGTGCCCGCGCAGTCGGGGTTTCGGCAGAACACGTCCTCGCGGGGAAAGAAGAACGACCCGCACCCCGCGCACCGCGTCCCCAGAAGCCGGAAGGCGTCCCCCTCCCCGGTGAACCAGCCGCTCACCACGGGTGTCCGCGTACGCGCCATGACCCCTCCCGGACGCTCCGGATTCCCCGCCAGCAGATCTGACGGAACGTCAGAAGTGTGCCATGGCAGCCCCGACGGCGCATAGACACCCGCACTCGCTGGTACTAGAGCAAGGTATGAAAGGCATGAGAAGACTCCCCGCCACCCTGCTCGTCGTCGCCTCCGCCGCGCTGCTCACCCTCACCGCGACCGCCGCGCCGACCCAGGCGACCCCCGCGACCCCCTCCGGACCCACACCCGCCCCCGGTCCCGCCCTCGGTCCCGCCCCCGGTCCCGCCTCCGAACCCAGAGCCCCCGAGGAGTTCGTGGCCCTGCGCGACGTGGACCGGACGATCATGCGGGAGATGCGCTACACCACCCGGCACAACTTCGTCGGGGACCGCATCGACGGCTACCGCCAGCCCCTGTGCCTCCTGACCCGCCAGTCGGCCGAGGCCCTGCGCCTGGCGCAGCGCACACTGCTGCGCCAGGGCTACTCGCTGAAGGTGTACGACTGCTACCGGCCACAGCGAGCGGTCGACCACTTCGTCCGCTGGGCCAAGGACCTCCACGACGTGCGGATGAAGCGCGAGTTCTATCCACGCGTCGCCAAGTCACGCCTCTTCGACGACGGCTACATCGCGGAGAAGTCCGGCCACAGCCGCGGCTCGACCGTCGATCTGACCCTCGTACGCCTGCCGGCCAAGCCGTCGCGCCCCTACATCCCCAGCGCACCACTCGTCCCGTGCTACGCGCCCCAGGCCGAGCGCTTCCCCGACAACGCCGTCGACACCGGAACCGGCTACGACTGCTTCGACACCCTGTCCCACACGGACGACCCCCGGATCACCGGGGAGCAGCGCGCCCACCGCGACCTCCTGAAGACCGCGCTCGCCGACGTCGGCTTCCACAACCTCCCTGAAGAGTGGTGGCACTTCACCCACCGCGACGAACCGTTCCCCGACACCTACTTCGACTTCCCCGTGTCCCGCCGCTCCCTCAGCTAAGTCCTCAGCCAGACAAGCCCCCGGCGCGCCCAGGGCCCGCGCGCCCGCAGCCACGGCCGCACCCTGGGCACGCCTACCGGGTACGCCCACCGGGCACAGCCCCGCCATCGGATACAGTCCCCCGATGCGCGAGACCACATCCGACACCGCCAAGCCCCGGCAGCACTCGCACTGTTCGAGCTGCGGCGCACCCTACGCCGCCGCCTCCGGCTGGCCCCGCGCCTGCGCCGCCTGCGGCGACATGGCCTACCGCAACCCCCTGCCGGTCGCCGTCGCCCTGCTCCCCGTACGCGACCGCCGAGGCGCCGGCCTCGCCGTCATCACCCGTACGATCGCCCCCGCCCGCGGCACCGTGGCCCTGCCCGGCGGCTACGTGGACCACCGCGAGGACTGGCGGCGCGCCGTGGTCCGCGAACTGGCGGAGGAGACGGGCATCGAGGCGGCGGCCGACGATGTACGGCTCGCCGACGCGCTCAGCTCACCCGACGGGCACCTGCTCGTCTTCGGGCTGCTGCCCGAGCGGCCGATCGAGGAACTGCCCGCCTCCGTCCCCACCAAGGAGACCGACGGCTGGCATGTCCTCCACGAGCCCGACACGCTGGGCTTCCCGCTCCACACACTCGCCGTACGCGCCTGGTTCGCGGGGCGCTACCGGCACATCGCCCCGTAAGAGCCTGTCTACGCGGTAGCGGTCGCCGAGCCCCGGCGACGGCGACCGCTACACCCCGCGCACCCGCACCGCGTCCTCGACCCTGACCGCCCCGCCCGCACCCCCGCCCGCACCCCCGCCCGCACCTTCACCCTCCCGCTCGACCACGACCCGCCCCCGCTCCCACCGCGTGCTGTACCGCTCGATCTCGGGCCGCTCCCAACCGTCCCCCGCATCGCGCACGACCAACCCGCCCCCGGTACGCCCCCGAGCCGGAGCCCACACCTCCAGCTCCACTCCGCCGCCGTCACCGAGCACCGGCAGCACCGAACCCGCCCGAGCCAGCACCGGAATACGGGACAACGGAGCGTCGAGCAGCACCTGACCAGGCCCCTCGTACGTCCGCCCGGTCGCCGTGTCATACCAGAGCCCTCGCGGCAGCCGCACCGCACGCCGGTCCGCACCCGGCTCCAGCACCGGCGCCACCAGCAGCGCGTCCCCGAGCAGAAACGCGTCCCCGCAGTCCCGCAGCGCCCGGTCCTCCGGCGCCGACCACCACAACGGGCGCACATAGGGAGCCCCGGTGCACCGCGCCAGATGGGACAGCGTCACCAGATACGGATGCAGCCGACGCCGCTCATCGAGCGCCACGCGCGCGTACTCCAACACCTCGGGTCCGAACTCCCACGGCTCCCTGCGCCCCGCCCGCAGCGCCGCATGCGTACGGAACAACGGCAGATACGCACCCAGCTGGAACCAGCGCAGATACAACTCGGGCGACGGGCTGCCGTCGAACCCGCCCACATCGGGCCCCGAGTACGGCACCCCGCACAGCCCCAGACCCAACACCAGCGCCAACGACGCCCGCAACCCCGGCCAGCCGGTCGCCACATCCCCCGACCAGGTGCCCCCGTACCGCTGCATCCCCGCCCAGCCCGCACGCGAGAACAAGAACGGCCGCTCCTTCGGCCGCAACGCCCGCAACCCCTCAAAACCGGCGCGCGCCATGCACAGCCCGTACACGTTGTGCGCCTCACGATGATCGCCGCCGCGCCCCTCCAGCGCGTGCCGCGCCGACCGCGGCAACGTCGTGTCACCGAACGCGGCGAACGAGACCGGCTCGTTCATGTCATGCCAGAACCCGGCGAAGCCCTGCCCGAGCCGCTCCTCGTACAACCCGCCCCACCAGGCGCGCACCTCGGGCGACGTGAAGTCCGGATACACCGACTCACCCGGCCAGACGACCCCCCGCACCAGCCGCCCCCGCGCGTCCCGCACAAACGCGTCCACCCCGCTCCCGGAGTCGTACACCGCGTTGCCCGGCGCGCGCTTCACCGCCGGATCGACGATCGACACCAGCCGGACCCCGTCCCGCCCCAGCTCATCGGCCAGCTTCGGCATATCCGGGAACCGCTCCTCGTCGACCGTGAACACCTGATGCGCGTCATAGTGGTCGATGTCCAGATGCACCGCCGACAGCGGCAACCCCCGGTCCAGGTAGCCCGCGACGACCCGCCGGACCTCCCGCGCGCTGCCGAACCCCCACCGCGCGTGCTGCGCGCCGAGCGCCCAGGACGGCGGCAGCGCGGGCGCGCCGGTCAGCGTCGTCCACGCGTGCAGCACCCGCGCGGGCGTGCCCACCACCACCCAGCACCTGAGCGGCCCGCCCTCCATCCGCAGCTCACAGCCGCCCGCCCGGTCATGCCCCGAGCCCGCGCCCTCCTCGCCCTCGCGCAGCGTCACCCGCCCGTCCCACGGATTGTCATGGAAGACCAGATGGGTACCCGCGTCCGCCACCACCATCTGCACCGGCATCGTGACCGACAGCGGATCGTCGGCGGGCCCGAACGCCCCGCCCGGATCGGTGTTCCACAGCCGGTACGTCCCCTCCCTCAGCCGAGGCCCGCAGGCCCGCCCGCCGAGCCCGAAGAAACGGGCGTCGGCGGCCACCTCCGTACGCTGCGACCAGCGCGCGACGCCCCCGCCCACCGGCTCCCACCACCGGGGCGGCAGATCCCGCCGCAGCACCGCACCGCCCGGAGTGCGCACCTCGACCGCGCCGTGCCGCGACACGCCGACCGTCACGCGCTCGGACACCACCCGCCAGCCGCCCTCCGTGTCCGGCTCCAGCACCGCCCGCGGATCGGGCTCCGGACACCCGTCCGCCAGCGCGTACGAGGGCTCGGGTCCGGCGCCGTCCCAGCCCCAGAAGACCGCGCCGCCGCCCGTCACCGACACCCGCAGCTCGGAACGCGCGAAGCGGACCACACCCCCGCCAGGACCCGGCTCGACACTGGTTACCGGACCCGGAACCCGCGCGCGCTCCGCACCCCTCGCCGCCAGCGCGGCCGCGTCCGCACGCCGCCCGCGCCACGCCGCCCGGATGGCCCGCAGCCCCTGCCCCGTACCCGCCAAGCCGACCGCCCTCGTACCCGCCAAGCCGACCGCCCTCACCGAACGCACCAGGCCACGACCGTCCATGGCCTCACCCTGACACCACGCGCGCGTGCCGCGCAGCCCGTTCAACTGCCGTTCACCCACACCGGTGGCCGACCGGCGGCCGACCCGCCCTGGTGCACCCGCCGATCACATGGCATCGTCCTGCACAGCCGCGTCACGCGCACACCCCGCCCGTGCGCGGACCCGACGCACACACCGCGTACAGCTTGGAGTCGCCCGTGTCCACCGCCGCACCGCAGCCGCGCCCCCTCTGGCAGCCCGACCGGGCACGCATCGACGGGGCCGCGATCACCCGCTTCCAGACCTGGGCGGCCGAGCGGTACGGCGCCCCCGCCAGCGGCGGCTACCCGGCCCTGCACCGCTGGTCCGTCGACGAGCTCGACACCTTCTGGCAGGCCGTCACCGACTGGTTCGACGTACGCTTCACCACCCCGTACGAGCGCGTCCTGGCAGACCGCGCCATGCCGGGCGCCCAGTGGTTCCCCGGCGCCACCCTCAACTACGCCGAACACGCCCTGCGCGTCGCCGCCGACCGCCCCGACGCCCCCGCGCTGCTCTGCGCCGACGAGACCCAGACCCCGCACACCGTCACCTGGTCCGAACTCCGCCGCCAGGTCGGCTCGCTCGCGGCCGAGCTGCGCGCACTCGGCGTACGCCCCGGAGACCGCGTCAGCGGCTACCTCCCCAACATCCCGCAGGCCGTCACCGCCTTCCTCGCCACCGCCGCCGTCGGCGCCGTCTGGACCTCCTGCGCCCCCGACTTCGGCGCCCGCAGCGTCCTCGACCGCTTCCAGCAGGTCGAACCCGTCGTCCTGTTCACCGTCGACGGCTACCGCTACGGCGGCAAGGAGCACGACCGCCGCGACACCGTCGCCGAACTCCGCCGCGAACTGCCCACCCTGCGCGCCGTCGTCCACATCCCGCTGCTCGGCGCCGACGCACCCGAAGGCGCCCTCGACTGGGCCGCCCTCACCTCAGCGGACACGGCCCCGGTCTTCGACCCAGTCCCCTTCGACCACCCCCTGTGGGTGCTCTACTCCTCCGGCACGACCGGCCTGCCCAAGGCGATCGTCCAGTCCCAGGGCGGCATCCTCGTCGAACACCTCAAGCAGCTCGGCCTGCACTGCGACCTCGGCCCCGCCGACCGGTTCTTCTGGTACACGTCGACCGGCTGGATGATGTGGAACTTCCTCGTCTCCGGCCTCCTCACCGGCACCACGGTCGTGCTGTACGACGGCAGCCCCGGCCATCCCGACACCGGCGCCCAGTGGCGCGTCGCGGAACTCACCGGCGCCACCCTCTTCGGCACCTCCGCCGCCTACGTCATGGCCTGCCGCAAGGCCGGCGTCCGCCCCGCCCACGACCACGACCTCTCCCGTGTCCAGTGCGTGGCCACCACCGGCTCCCCCCTCCCGCCCGACGGCTTCCGCTGGCTGCACGACGAGTTCGCCGACCGCCCCGACCCGCTGTGGATCGCCTCCGTCAGCGGCGGCACCGACGTCTGCTCCTGCTTCGCCGGAGCGGTCCCCACGCTCCCCGTCCACATCGGCGAACTCCAGGCCCCCTGCCTCGGCACCGACCTCCAGTCCTGGGACCCCCAGGGCAAACCCCTCATCGACGAGGTCGGCGAACTGGTCGTCACCAACCCCATGCCGTCCATGCCGATCCACTTCTGGAACGACCCCGACGGCGCCCGCTACCACGACAGCTACTTCGACGTCTACCCCGGCGTCTGGCGTCACGGCGACTGGATCACCGTCACCTCCCGCGGCTCCGTCGTCATCCACGGGCGCTCCGACTCCACCCTCAACCGCCAGGGAGTCCGGATGGGCTCCGCCGACATCTACGAAGCCGTCGAGCGACTCCCCGAGATCCGCGAATCCCTCGTGATCGGCGTCGAAGAGCCCGACGGCGGCTACTGGATGCCGCTGTTCGTCCACCTCGCACCCGACGCCGTCCTCGACGACGCCCTGCGCACCCGGATCAAGCGGACGATCCGCGAACAGCTCTCGCCACGCCACGTACCCGACGAGATCATCGAGGTGCCGGGCGTCCCGCACACCCTCACCGGCAAACGCATCGAAGTCCCCGTCAAGCGCCTGCTCCAGGGCACCCCGCTGGAGAAGGCCGTGAACCCCGGCTCGGTCGACGACCTCGACCTGCTGCGCTTCTACGCGGACCTCGCCCGCGACCGCCGCTGACCCGCACCCCCTGACTGTCAGTGCTCACGGTTACGGTGAGTGAGCACTGATCGACCGCGCTCAACCGATCGCGCTCAGGGGGAAACAATGGCGCGCACCAAGCAGGAAACCCAACACACCACCATGCGCCGCACGCTGCGCCGCGAAGTCACCGGCACGTTCGGCCTACTGGCCGACCCGGAGGACTTCGCGGCGATGCGCCGCTACCGCAGCTTCACCTTCGACGATCACCCGACCTACCTCCGCGAGGCCGAGAGACTCCTCAGGACACTCGCCGCCCAGGGCCGCCACACCACCCTCGCGCTCTTCGACCCCGCGGAGTACGCCGAGTTCTGCGCCGACCACGGCATCGACCCCGACACCTCCGCCTCCCGCAGCCGCTTCACCGCCCTGCTCGCCGCCGAAGGACCCACCGTCCCCTACGACGGCAGACCCCTGCGCGACCTGGTCGCCGACCTCATCGAGGAAGCCCTGCGCCAGTCCACCCGCGGCTACGCCGAGGCCCTGCTCGCCGACATCGGGGCATGCGCCGACTGCGGGACGGACATCGGCCAGGCCGCCTTCACCCGCGCACTGCGCCTCGTCACCCGCGTACTGGAGGCCGTCGACAGCGGCACCCACCACCTCGTCTGCAGCGTCACACTCGACAACAGCCCACTCCTGGCAGCGCTGCACACCGACACCACCGACGACGGGACCATCCACATCGACGAAGCCGCCGCGGCGGACTTCTCCCTACTCCTCGCGGCCGGCCTCGCCACCGGCAGCCACGGCGGCATCGTGCTGCGCACCAGCAACCCCGGCGCGGCGGACCAGGTCTTCGGCTGGCGTCTCAGGAACCAGCGACTGCTCCCGCTCACCGCCGCCGAGGTATTCGACGCCTACTGCACCGACAGCCGCACCGGAGAACCCGTCCCACCCGAATCCGGCGTCGAGTACGGCGCCCCACCCGACCTCGGCCCGGACGAACAGGGACACCCGCACTAGAGACGAACAGGAACACCCGCACGAGAAACGCCCGAACACACCACAAGGGGCGTCCCACCACACGGGTGGGACGCCCCTCGGGACCCGATCAGAGCCGGACCAGGACCGCTCGCCTCACTCGCCGGACAGCACGGCCTGCGCGGCCGCCCGCGCCTCGTCCGCGGTGTCCACGGCACGGGCCGCAGCGGCGGCCCGCTCACACTGCGCGAGCGTGTACTTGGCCAGCGTGGCCCGCACATACGGAATCGACGCGGAACCCATCGACAGGGAGGTGACCCCGAGCCCCGTCAGCACACACGCGAGCAGCGGGTCAGCGGCCGCCTCACCGCACACACCACAGCTCTTGCCCTCGGCCCTCGCGGCCTCGGCCGAGGCCGCCACCAGGTCGAGCAGCGCGGGCTGCCACGGGTCCTGCAGCCGGGACACCGCACCGACCTGCCGGTCAGCCGCGAAGGTGTACTGCGCCAGGTCGTTGGTGCCCAGCGACAGGAACTCGACCTCCTGCAGAATCGAGCGCGCCCGCAGCGCGGCGGACGGAATCTCCACCATCGCACCGAACTTCGCCCGCAACCCGGCCTCACGGCACGCGTCCGCGAACGCCTTGGCGTCCGTACGATCGGCCACCATCGGCGCCATGACCTCGAGATACACCGGCAGCCCCTCGGCCGCCTTGGCCAGCGCGGTCAGCTGCGTACGCAGCACCTCGGGGTGGTCGAGCAGAGTACGGAGCCCGCGCACACCCAGCGCCGGGTTCGGCTCATCGGCCGGCGTCAGGAAGTCCAGCGGCTTGTCCGCCCCGGCGTCCAGCACCCGCACCACGACCCGTCCCTCGGGGAACGCCTCGAGCACCTTGCGGTACGCCTCGACCTGCTTCTCCTCGGACGGAGCCTTCGTGCTGTCATCCAGGAAGAGGAACTCGGTACGGAACAGCCCGACACCTTCGGCGCCCGCCTCGACCGCCGCGGGCACATCGCCGGGACCGCCGACATTGGCCAGCAGCGGCACCTTGTGACCGTCAGAAGTGGCCCCAGGACCGGTCGAGGCCGCCAGCGCCGCCTTTCGCTCCTCGGCGGCCCGAGTCAGCTCGGCCCGCTTCTCGGGGCTCGGGTCGACGAAGATGTCCCCGGTGCTGCCGTCCACGGCGATCACCGCGCCCTCGGCCAGCTCACCCGCACCCGGCAGCGCCACCACCGCGGGCACACCGAGCGCCCGCGCCAGAATCGCGGAGTGGCTGGTCGGGCCGCCCTCCTCGGTAACGAACCCGAGCACCAGCGTCGGGTCGAGCAGCGCCGTGTCGGCGGGAGCCAGGTCCCGCGCGATCAACACATACGGCTCGTCGCTGTCCGGCACACCGGGCATCGGCACACCCAGCAGCCGCGCCACGATCCGGTTCCGCACGTCGTCGAGATCCGCGACCCGCCCGGCCATGTACTCACCAGCGCCGGCCAGCAGTTCCCGGTAGTGCGAGAACGCGTCGTACACCCCGCGCTCGGCCGTGCTCCCGACGGCGATCCGACGGTCGACGTCGGCCATGAGCTCCGGGTCCTGGGCGATCATCGCCTGGGCCTCGAGCACATGCTGCGCCTCGCCACCGGCCAGATTGCCACGCGCGATGAGATCGGCCGCCACCGCTTCGACCGCCTGCCGAGCGCGCCCCTGTTCGCGCTCGGCCTCCTCCGCGGGAATCTGCTTGGCCGGCGGCTCGAGAACCGCCGTACCCATGTGCCGAACCTCGCCGATCGCCACCCCGTGGCTCACACCGACGCCTCGCAGCGTTGTCTCCATTTCACCCGTCTCCGATAGATGCGACGGACTGGGCCGTCGCGATGGATGTCGTACCTGCCGCTGTCGCGTCGCGCGACAGCGGGCGTCAGCTCCAGCCGAAGAGCGCGTCCCCGGCCTTCACATCGCTGTCCTCTACGACGTCGGAGAGGGATTCAGCCGTGGCCTCGAGCGCCACGATCGGACACACCGGCGACTTCCCCGCCGCCTCGACGGCGGCGGGGTCCCAGCGCACCACGGCCTGGCCGCGCTGCACGGTGTCACCCTTGTTGACGAGCAGCTCGAAGCCCTCGCCGTTCAGCTGGACCGTGTCGATGCCCAGGTGCGTGAGCACCCCATGCCCCTGCTCGTCGACGACGACGAACGCATGGGGGTGCAGCGAGACAACGATGCCGTCAACGGGCGCGACGGCTTCCGAAGCCTCGCGCGCGGGATCAATCGCCGTACCGGGGCCGACCATCGCGCCGGAGAACACCGGGTCGGGAACCGCGGCGAGCCCGATGGCACGTCCACGGAGAGGGGACGTCACAGTTGTCATAGGGGAGCCTCCCAGGGGTGGAGAGTCATACGCGCCGTCACTACCTGTCCCGGACGACGCACTGTTCAGAAGGGTAAGTCATAAGAAGTCCCGGTTCCCCACGGCTGCTCCCCGTTGGCAGACGTAGCGACGCACCGCAAACGATTTGCGTCGCCCTCACGGGCGTTGTACTGTCGGACACCTGCCTGAGGCCGCACCGCGCAAGCGAAGTGCGAAGCCCCGGCAGCACCTATCTGCTCGATCCTATCCCTGGATACGGCTTCTGCGTGCCCGCAGGACCGTGGTCAGGAAGCGGAAAAAGTCCTGATAGAGTGTGAAACACCGAAGGGAAGCGCTCGGAGGAAAGCCCAGGGAACTGGGTGAGTACAAAGGAAGCGTCCGTTCCTTGAGAACTCAACAGTGTGCCAAAAGTC
>NZ_JBTVYK010000050.1:0-50772 GCF_054788135.1 Streptomyces sp. O3 | reverse complement strand
GTTCGCAGCTTCCGGGTTATCAGTCGCCGTGAGCACGTACCCCCCCCCCCGCCCCCGCCCCACAACGAACAGAACGCGCGCGGAGCGCGGCTAGGGCGTGTCCTCCGCTGGGGCCCGCCCCGTAAGCGCCGTCAGGCTGGTGCGCACATGGTCCATGCGCGACCGAAGCTCCTCCGCCACGGCCTCATGCTCCCGCAGCACCCGCTCAGTCTCCCGCTCGATCCGCTCCACCCGCGCCCCCGCCGCCGCCACCAGCTCAGCCCCCCGCGCCTCCGCGTCCTCCTGCCCGTGCCGAGCCGACTCCTCCGCCTCCGCGAACGCCCGCCCCGCCTCCGCGAGCCCCGCCTCAGCCGCCGCCGTGAGCCGCGCGTGCAGCTCTTCCTGCCCGGCCTCGCGCTCGGCCTCCGCCCGCCCCGCCTCGTCCCACCGCTCGGCCTGCTCCTTGCCGAGGTCCCTGAGCATCCCCTCAGTACGCTGCCGCATCTCCCGAAGCACGGCCGCCGCCTCCGCCCGCACCGCCTTCACCGACCGCCGCGCCGCCAACCGCTCCTCGTCCGCCCGGCTCCGCGCCTCGGCCAGCACCTGCCGGGCGCGCTCCTCCGCCGCAGCACGCACCGCGTCGGCCGCCGCCCGCGCCTCGTCGACCAGCGCACGCTCATACCCGGCCGCGTCCTCGGCCCACCGCTCCGCGTCCCCCCGCGCCGCGCCCCGCACGGCGTCCGCCTCCTCCTCGCTGGCCGCGAGGATCGCCTGCGCGCGCGGGCCCAGCGTCTCGTACGTCTGCGGGGCCAACTCCGCCACGACCGCCCGCAGTCGCTCCGCCTCCGCCGACATCTCCTTGGCCAGCACCGTCAGCCGCGCCGCCCGCTCCCACGCGGCATCACGCTCCCGGCACAGCCCGGAGACGTACGCGTCCGCCTGATCGGTCCGATAGCCACGGCGCCGTACGACGTCGAAGCCGTGCGGGGACGACGGTGCACCCATCCTGGAAGCCCTTCTCCGACGATGTGCTGCACGCACATCTTGGTGGATCAGAACGAAGGGCACATAACGCGACACTCCGCACGCGGAAGGGGCGCCCCGGCCAAGCCGAGACGCCCCTCCGCGCACGAACGTCCTACAACAGTCCGTCCCACATCTGCTCAAGCAGCACCGACCACCAGCCCTCGGGCGAGGCCAGCGCCGCCTGGTCCAGCGCGGCCAGCTGCTGCTGGAAGTCGATGGTCCAGCGCGCGGCCTGCTCCTGATTCAGACCGGTCCGCAGCCGCCACATCCGCCCGAGCAGCGCCAGGCAGCGTACGAACTCGGGCAGCCCGGTGTTCACGAACTGCGGCGGCACCGGCGCGCCGCCAGGCCCCGCCTCGACCGGCACGGCCACGATGTGCGCCGTGCCGTACTGGACACAGATCGCGCGCCCGAAGTCGCTGCCCATGACCAGGTACGACCCCGCGTCCGACGCGGGCTGCACCTGGCGCTCCTGCGCCAGCTCGGCCAGCGTCGGCACCGGACGGCCGGGCTGCGCCTGTGCCCAGAAGAACGGGTTGAAGTCGAACGGCAGCCCCGCCCACACCAGCGTGTGCGCGACGATCTCGGGCACACCCGCGCGGGACACCGCCCGCTGGTCGAAGCGGAAGACGCCCTGCGGTCCGAAGGCGCCCATCAGCTCGTGCCCCACCGCGTCCGGCGGAACCGGCGGCGCGGGCTGCACGGGCTGCATCGGCGCGCGCACCGGGCCCGGCCGTGCCGGGCCGTCCGCGACCTGGTGCAGCTCGCCCTGGTGCGCGAGCAGCTGCTGCATGCCCTGCTGACGGCTGGCGTGGTCCCGGCCGTACGGGGCGATCGAGGTGATCCGGGCCTGCGGCCAGGTCTCCCGGATCATCCGGGCGCAGTACGCGCCGGGCAGCTCGCAGGACTCCAGCTCGGTGTGGAGTTCGAGCACCTGCTGCGGCGGGACGTTCATCGCGCGCAGCTCGTGCAGGATCTGCCACTCCGGGTGCGGGGTGCCGGGCGCCGAGCGCCGGATGAGCTGCTGCTCGGACCCGTCGTGCGCGCGATAGCGCAGCACGGCCTGGTAGCCGGGCCCGACGGTGGGCTGGCCGGGCGGCGGATAGCCGTACGCACCGGGCGCGCTGGGCGCACCAGACGCAGCAGGTGTGCCAGGCGCACCGGGCGCACCGGGCGTACCCGGAGCACTAGGCGCGCCAGGCGCACCGGGAGTGCCCGGCGCGGCGGGCGCGCCCGGCGCCGACGGCCCCGGGCCGCCGCTGTGCGGGTATGTCACCTCTCGGCCTCCCCCTCGGTCCGTGCCGCCCGCCCGCCGCGCGCCGCGGCGCGCGGAACGACGCGTGGCCGCTCATTATTGCGGCAGGGTCGGACATCCACCCCCGCGTTTACTCGATCTTGTGCTCGATCCCGCTCTCGATCATCTCGATCATGTCCGGAACGCCCTTGCCTGTAACACGCGTTGCGCGACTGTTCGGTTCCTCACCGGTACGCGCCGCACGCCGCGCATCACGTGTCACGCGTAGTGCGCTCGCGCCCTGGCGTACGCCTCGTCCGCCGCGCCCAGCTCGTCGAGGCCCAGCAGCGCCGCCCCGAGCACCGGCCGCGCCGTGATGACCCGCGCGGTCGCCCGCGGGGCCCTGGCCGCCAGCTGGGCGCGGACACGGGCGTCCAAGTCCGGGTGCCCCGCCGCCAGGACGGAGCCGCCGAGGAGGACCGGGGCGGGCTCCGCCAGCAGGCCGACGCGGTCCAGGGCGACCGCCGCCATGGCCGCCACCTCGTCGGCGAGGCGGTCGACGAGCGCGCGGGCGAGCGCGTCCCCGGCCGCGGCCGTGGCGAACAGGACCGGTGTGAGCTCGTGCCTGCGGTGCGCGGCGACCCGCTTCAGGTGCAGCGCCTCGATCAGCGCGTACATGGTGGGCAGGCCGAAGTGGGCGGGCAGGGCACGGGCCAGTGCGGTGGGCTCCCCGCGGCCGTCCTCGGCGCGGGCCGCGCACCACAGGGCCTCCTCGGCCAGCGCCCAACCGCCGCCCCAGTCACCGGAGATACGGCCGACCGCGGGGAACCGGGCGGTGCGCCCGTCCGGGGTCATGCCGACGCAGTTGATGCCCGCGCCGCAGACGACCGCGACGCCGCGCGGCTCGGCCCCCGCGGGCAGGCCCGCCCGCAGCACGGCGAAGGTGTCGTTGCGCACCGACAGCGTCCGCCCCCAGGCACGCGCGCGTAGCGCGTGAGCCAACTCCCGCTCCTCGGCCGGGAAGTCGGCGTTGGCCAGACAGGCCGCCACATGCCGTACGCCGGTCACGCCCGCGTCGGCCAGGGCCCGCCCGACGGTCCCGGCCAGCGCGTCGACCGCCGCCGGTACGCCGACGGCCGGTGGCTGGAAGCCGCCGCCGCGGGCCGCGCCGAGCACCCGGCCGTCGGCGGCGAGCACCGCGGCGTCGGTCTTGCTGTTGCCCGCGTCGACGGCGAGCAGCGCCGCGGTGTCGCCGGTGAGGGTGTCGCCGGTGGGGGTGTCGCCGGTGGGGGTGTCATGCGTCAGGCCCACGCGAGGTGCTCCCGGTTGTGCGCGATCAACTGGTCGGTGAGCTGGTCGGCTTGGGCGTACTGGCCGATCAGCGGGTGGGCGAGCAGGGCCCTGAATACCGCGTCCCGGCCGCCGTGCAGGGCCGCCTGGAGCGCCAGGTCCTCGTAGGCCGTGACGTTCGCGATCAGCCCGCTGTACAGCGGGTCGAGCGGCGCTACGGGCAGCGGCGCCGCCCCGCCGTGGCCGACGCGCGCCTGGACCTCGATCACCGCGTCGTCGGGCAGGAAGGGCAGGGTGCCCGCGTTGCGCGTGTTCACCACCTGGGTGGCCGGGCCGCCGCTCCCCAGCAGCGACGCGGCCAGGTCGACGGCCGCCTCCGAGTAGAAGGCGCCGCCCCGCTCAGCGAGCAGCTCCGGCTTCTCGTCCAGCGCCGGATCGCCGTACAGGGCCAGCAGTTCGCGTTCCATCGCGGCCACTTCGGCGGCTCGGGACGGCCTCTCGCGCAGCTCCCGCACCACCTCGTCGTGGGCGTAGAAGTAGCGCAGGTAGTACGAGGGGACGACGCCCAGCCGGTCCAGGAGGGCGCGCGGCAGGTGCAGGCTCCCGGCGATCGCGTCGCCGTGCGCGGCCAGCAGGCCGGGCAGGACGTCCTCGCCGTCGGGTCCGCCGACGCGTACGCCGGTCTCCCAGCTGAGGTGGTTGAGGCCGACGTGGTCGAGGTGGACCTCGCCGGGCGCGACGTCCAGGAGGGCCGCGAAGCGGCGCTGGAAGCCGATCGCCACATTGCACAGGCCGACCGCCTTGTGCCCGGCCTGGAGCAGCGCACGGGTCACGATGCCCACCGGGTTGGTGAAGTCGATGATCCAGGCGTCCGGGTTGGCGCGACGCACCCGCTCGGCGATGTCCAGGACCACTGGGACGGTCCGCAGCGCCTTGGCGAGGCCCCCGGCGCCGGTGGTCTCCTGGCCGACGCAGCCGCAGTCGAGCGGCCAGGTCTCGTCCTGCTCCCTGGCCGCCTGGCCGCCGACCCGCAGTTGCAGCAGGACCGCGTCGGCGCCGTCGACGGCCGTGTCCAGGTCGGCGGTGGTGACGATCGCGCCGTCGTGGCCCTGCTTGGCGAAGATCCGCCTGGCCAGGCCGCCGACCAGGTCAAGACGCTCGGCCGCCGGGTCGACCAGGACCAGCTCCTGGACGGGCAGGACGTCCCTGAGCCGGGCGAAGCCGTCGATGAGTTCGGGGGTGTAGGTGGAACCGCCGCCTACGACTGCGAGCTTCATCAGGTCTCTCTTTCGTGGCCGCCCCGGCCGCCGCCGGGGAGTCGGTTTCCGCGGGATCGGGCTTCATCGGGATCGGTTCAGCGGGAGGTGTCGAACACCTCGTCGCGCGTGTCGGCGAGCGCGCTCTCCAGCGCCCCGCGCAGTACGGGATCATCGCGCACGTCGCCGAGTACGAGCCGGGGCCGGGACGCGGCCAGTTCGGCCAGCTCGGCCTGGACGAGCCCGCGCAGCAGCTCCCCGCCCGCGGCGAGCACCTCGCCGGAGAGCACCACGAGCTCGGGGTCCAGGACGGCGACCAGCGCGGCGATTCCGGTGGCCAGGCCGGTGGCGAAGCGCTCCAGCAGCAGCCGCCGGGGACCGTCGGCCGCGGCGGCCGCGTCCCGGATGAGCGCGGCGGCCCGCGCCGCGGCCGTCGGCAGCTCGGGGACCGCGATCCCCAGGTCACGGGCGATGCCGGACACCGCCTGGGCGCCGGCCAGCCGCTGGTAGCCGCCCGCGCCCGCGCGGGCCACCCCCCGCTGGAGCGGGGCGCCGGGCACGGGCAGGAAACCGACCTCGCCCGCGCCGCCGGTCCAGCCCCGGTGCAGCCGCCCGCCGAGCATGAGGGCGGCGCCGACGCCGGTCCCGTTCCACAGCAGGACGAAGTCCTCATGCCCCCGCGCCGCGCCCAGACGCCGCTCGGCGACCGCGGCGAGGTTGACGTCGTTCTCGTACCCGACGGGCATCGGCAGTACGGCGGCCAGCTCGGCCAGGAGCGTGGGGGAGTGCCAGCCGGGCAGATGGCTGGCGTACCGCAGCCGCCCGGTGTTCGGGTCGAAGGCGCCCGGCGTGCCGATGACGACCCGGTGCAGTTCGGAGCGGACGCGTTCGGCCGCCTTCGCCGCGCCGTCCAGCGCGTCGCGTACCTGGCGTACGACATCGTGGCCGCTGCGCCCAGGCGTCGCCAGCTCGTAGGCGCCGACCGTCTGGCCGGTGAGGTCCGCGACGGCGGCGCGGATCCGCTCGGGGGTGACGTCCAGCGCGCCGACGTACGCGGCGCGCGGGTTCACCGCGTAGAGCTGGGCGCTCGGTCCCGGACCGCCCTCGCTGGCGCCGGTGGCGACCACCAGGCCCGCCGCTTCGAGCCGGGCGAGCAGCTGGGACGCGGTGGGCTTGGACAGGCCGGTCAGCTGGCCGATCCGGGTGCGCGAGAGCGGCCCGTGGGCGAGCAGCAGATCGAGCGCGGCCCGGTCGTTCATGGCCCGCAGCACGCGCGGCGTGCCCGGAATCGTCCCCGCCATACGTCGAAGCCCCCAGCCACGGTTAGGAAACTTTCCTATCCAGTGAGAGGGAACTTAGCAGCGCAGGTCAGGGCGGCGTCAAGGGGTCGCGAACGGGACAGGCCAGCCTCGGCGGCTACCTGGGGTGCGCGGACGGCGGGATCGGGGACGCCACCCGCGACTGCGGCGAGAACGCCGACCCGTACGCCGAAGGGGCCGCGACCGGCGGAGCCGCCGGGGCGTCGTCGTCGGCGTCGTCCTGCGGCTCGCCGCCGACGATCCGGATGCCCGCCGCGTCCAGCGCCTGCTTGATCCGCCAGCGCAGCTCGCGCTCCACGCCGACCGCCTTGCCCGGCATGGTCTTGGCCGATACGTGGATCACCATCGACTCCAGCGTCACCGAGTCCAGGCCGAGCACCTCGACCGGGCCCCACAGCTGCTCGTTCCACGGCTCGTCCCCCGCCAGGTCATCGCCGACCCCGGTGAGGACCGCGCGCACCCGGTCCAGGTCCTCGTCGGGGCGTACGGTCACGTCCACATGGGCCGTCGCCCAGCCCTGGCTGCGGTTGGCGATCCGCTTGACCTCGCCGTTGCGCACGTACCAGATCGCGCCGTTGTCGCCGCGCAGCTTGGTGACCCGCAGCCCCACCTCGATCACCTCGCCGGTGGCCACGCCCGCGTCGATGGTGTCGCCGACCCCGTACTGGTCCTCAAGGATCATGAAGACGCCGGAGAGGAAGTCGGTCACCAGGTTGCGCGCGCCGAAGCCGAGCGCGATGCCCGCCACGCCCGCGCTGGCCAGCAGCGGCGCGAGATTGATCTCGAACGTGCCGAGGATCATCAGCCCGGCTGAGCCCATGATCAGAAACGTGGTGACCGAGCGCAGCACAGACCCTATGGCCTCGGAGCGCTGCCGTCTCCGCTCCGCGTTGACCAGCAGCCCGCCGATCGACATCCCTTCCAGAGCCTGGGCGCCGCGGTTCATCCGCGCGATCGCCTTGGTGATCGCCTTGCGGATCACGTGCCGCAGCGCGACGGCGATCACCAGGATCAGCAGCACCCGCAGCCCGGTGCTCAGCCAGGTGGACCAGTTCTCTTCCACCCATCCGGCGGCGTTGGTCGCCTTCTCCTGGGCGTCCTGAAGGGTGGGGTCCTCCGATCCGGCGACGGCCGGAACAGGCAGCGACACGGTGGGCTCCTCTTTGAAAGCTGACTCATCACACTAACGAGGGATGGAGGGCAGATGGTTGCCGTAGCGGGCGCGAGAAGCGTGTGGTCGAAAACACTTCCAGCCCGTTACCCGGACATGGTGGCGCTTCGACCAGGCATGAGGGGAAACTGGCTACAGATCGTCCCGGCGCGAGCCACGCGCCGCCGGCGTACAAGGAGGCATCCGTGCCGCATGTCCTGGTCCTCAACGCGTCGTACGAGCCCCTCGGCGTCGTACCGCTCCGCCGCGCGCTCGTCCTCGTCCTGGAGAACAAGGCTCACTGCCTCGAGGAGTCCGGCGCCTTGATGCACAGCGCGACCCGCACCATGCCAGCGCCCAGTGTGGTCCGGCTCAAGCGGTTCGTACGGGTCCCCTACCGGGGGCCCGTTCCACTCACCCGGCGCGCCCTCTTCGCCAGGGACGGCGGCCGGTGCATGTACTGCGGTGGCGTCGCAACCAGCGTCGACCACGTCGTTCCCAAGAGCCGCGGCGGCCAGCACGCGTGGGAGAACGTGGTGGCGTCCTGCCGCCGCTGCAACCACGTCAAGGCCGACCGACATCTGCTGGAGCTCGGCTGGCGGCTGCGCCATAAACCGGCCCCGCCCACCGGGCTCGCCTGGCGCATCATCGGCACCGGGCACCGGGACCCGCGCTGGCTGCCGTACCTCCAGCCGTATGGCGCGGACGACGCGCTGGCCCGGATCGACGGCGTCTCCGCCTGACGGTCCGGGCCTTCGTCTGCCCCGCGGAGCCCGGCTCCGCGGGGCAGACGGGCGTGGGGACGGGTGTGAGGCGGGCGGGCGTGGCGCGAGGGAGCCGTTATCGCCATGATTAGTCCTGTTTGAGACTTATCACCTCTTTGAGGTGCTTCAAGCTGCGTTTCCCCCGTTATCGCTGGCCTAATGGCGTGGTGAGCCAGGTGAACGTGGGGGAGCGACGGGACCCGGCCGTGCCGGACGGCACGGCCGGGTGTGACCGGCGGGCGGCGGCGCACCGGGCGCTGGCCGGGGTCTGCGCGGCCTTCGTCGCGCTGTCGCTGGCCGCCGTCCCGCTGGGCCTCGCGCTGGGCTGGGACGAGATCGTCTACGCCAGCCGGTTCGGGCCGTACGGTCCTGTCACCGAGTTCAGCGCGCCGCGCAGCCGGGGCGTGCCGGTGCTCGTCGCGCCGGTGGCGTCCTGGAGCGACTCGACGGTACTGCTGCGGGCCTGGCTGACGCTGCTCGCGGCGCTCGCGCTGTACCTCGGGTTCCGGCCCTGGCTGCGGGCGGCGCGGCGGCCCGCCGTGGCGCCGGTGGCGGCAGCGGCGTACACGAGCCTGTGGATCGTGCTGTTCTACGCCGGTGCGGCGATGCCCAACCACTACACCGCCATGGCCGCGGTCGCCGCGGTCGGCTGCTTCGTCTCGCCCTCGCGGTCCCGGCTCACCCCGGCCCTGCTGGCGGGCGCGCTCGCGGCCGCCGCCCTGATGCGGCCCAACGACGCGGCGGCGATCGCGCTGCCGCTGCTGCTCGCGGCCGTGCTCGTACGGCGATGGCGGCGCCCGGAGCGGGTCGGCGCGGTGCTCCTGGGGCTGGCGGCCGGGCTGCTGCCGTGGGCGGTCGAGGCGTACGCGCGCTTCGGCGGGGTGCGGGAGCGGCTCGCGCGGGCCGAGGAGATCCAGGGCGGGATGCGCCCCACCTTCACGCTGCCGGAGTATCTGGGCGCGCTCGACGGGCCGTTGCTGTGCCGTCCCTGCGGCACGGACCTCGGGCCGGGTCCGGGCTGGCAGGTGGCGGGCTGGTGGCTGGTGCTGCTGGTGCTGGCCGCGGTCGCGCTGTGGACCGCCCGGCGCGGGCGGCGACCGGCCGGTGAGCTGTGGCTGTCGCTCGCGGTGGCGGCGTGCGCGGCGGGCACGTATCTCTTCCTCGTCGACTACGCGGCCCCGCGCTTCCTGCTGCCCGCGTACGCACTGCTGACGGTGCCCGCCGCGCATGGCGCGCTGGAGCTGTGGGAGCGTCGCCCGCGCCGCCCGCGCCGCGCCGCCTGGGCGTCGGCGGCGCTGGCCCTGCTGCTGGCGGCCCATCTCGCGGCGCAGCTCCTGATGGCCCGCGGGCACGCCGGGATCCAGGCCGGGGCCCGCGGCGACTGGGTCCGGATCGCCGATGTGCTGCACGCGCACGGGGTACGGGAGCCCTGCGTGATCAAGGCCAATCGGGCGGCGGTCCCCATCGGGCACACGGCGGGCTGCGACGGCGTCCGCTGGCCGGCGCAGCGCCGCCTCGACGCCCTGGTACTCCGCGACCGCGAGCCGCCCGCCTGGGCCCGAGACTGGCGGCGGGTCCCGGTCCCCGACACGTACAGCGGCTCGTGGGCGGTGCTGCTGCGGCCGGACGGCCCCTACTCGTAGCGGAGTTCGGCGGGGCGTACCGCGCGGCGCAGCAGCGGCAGGGTGGCGGCCGTGGCCAGCAGGCAGGCGGCGTACACCAGGAACGGGGTCAGCAGGGGCAGCAGGAGCGGCATGCGGACGTCGGCCGTCAGCGAGGCGTACGCCGCGTACAGGCCCATGCCGCCGACCCCGGCGAGCAGGACCGCGGGCGCCAGCGGCAGCGCGGACTCCAGGAGCACGGCGCGGCGCAGCACCGACTGGGGCACCCCCGCGGCGGCCTGGGCGGCGAGCGCGCGGCGCCGGGCGGCCAGGGACTCGGCGGCGCCGACCGCCAGGGCGCCCAGGCTGAGGGCGATCCCGACGAGGACGGCGACGCCCGCGAGGTGATATCCGCCCAGGTAGTAGTCGGCGTTCGCGCCCCAGGACGCACCGGCCGCGAGCTCGGCGCGGGTCAGCTGCCACATCCCGGTGAAGCCGACCGCGGCCACCGTCATCAGGAGCACGGAGGCATGGGTGCGGGACGCCGCCCACGGGTCCAGCCGCAGGCGGCCCGCCGCGATCAGCACCGCGGGGCGGGCGGAGTCGGCGAGGCGGTCGCCGAGGAACTTCGCGCTGGCGCCCGCGACGCTCACCGCGGCGAGGCCGGACAGCGAGAGCGCCCCGACGAACGCGAACGGGACGAGCGCTTCCTCCGCGGGGCGTCTGGCGGCGAGCAGCACCGTCGCCGCCGCGCCGGTCGCCAGCATCCCGGCGGCCGTGAACGCCATCCCGGTGCGGGGCTTCTCGGGGCGGACCCGGCGTACCGAGCCGAGCGGCGACGCCACGACCCGGCGCAGCGCCAGCCCGCTGACCGCCACGGCGAGCACCGGTACGCCTGCCACGACCAGGGCGTAGCCCAGCCAGGCCAGCGGCGGGCGCGCGCCTTGGCCGGTCGTAAGGAGCAGTGCCAGGAAGCCGCCCAGCCCGAGCGCCGCGCCTGCCAGGCAGGCGAGACCGGACTCCAGCGCGGCGATCCGCCGCACCTGGACCGGCGTCGCCCCGGCGAGCCGCAGCCCGGCCAGTCGCCGGTCGCGGTGGACGGCGCCGAGGCGGGCGCACTGGCCGAGGAAGCCGAGGAGCGGAACGAGCAGCCCCAGCAGGGCCACGGCCACTCCGCGCCGGGTGCCCGGCTCGTCCAGCAGGCCGTTGCCGTACGGGACCCTGGTGTAGCCGGTGACGGTGACCACGGTGACCGCCCCGAGCGCCAGCAGCGTGGCGAGCAGCGCCCCGAGCGCGGTCAGCGCGATCCGCCACCACTCGCGGCGGTCCGAGCCGCGCAGCAGGGCCCAGGCGAGTGCGGCGTCAGCCCTCATGGCCCGCCTCCGTCATCCGGGACGTCTCGGCCGCCTGGGACGCCTCGGCGGCCTGTGGCGTCCCAGCGGCCGGTGGCGCCTCGGTCACGGCGCCGTCGCGCAGTTCGACCTCGCGGTCCGCGTAGGCGGCGGTCTGCGCGTCATGGGTGACCAGCAGGACGGACGTACCCGCCTCGCGGGCCGTGTGCACCAGCGCGGTCATCACCTGCTCACCGGCGAGCGAGTCGAGCGCGCCGGTCGGCTCGTCCGCGAACACGGCCTTCGGCTCCGTCACCAACGCCCGCGCCAGCGCGACCCGTTGCCCCTGCCCGCCGCTCAACTCGCCGGGCCGCAGCTCCGCCTGGCCCCGCACCCCGAAGCGCTCCAGCCACGCGTCGGCCCGCGCACGGGCCGCCGCCCGCGCGGTCCCGGCCAGCAGCAGCGGCAGCGCGACGTTGTCGAGCGCCGTCAGCTCCGGGATCAGCTGCCCGAACTGGAAGACCACCCCGAAGTCGGTACGGCGCAACAGCGTGCGGTCCGCCTCGGACAGCTGATCCACCCTGCGCCGCTCGTAGACGACCGTGCCCTGGTCCGGTGTGACGATCCCCGCGAGGCAGTGCAGCAGCGTCGACTTGCCGCTGCCGCTGGCGCCCGTGACGGCGAGGATCTCGCCCGCGGCCAGCTCGACCGACGCGCCGCGCAGCGCGCCGGTTCGGCCGTAGGACTTGGTGAGGTCGCGCGCCGCGATCAGCGGCGCCGACTGCTGCGTACTCATGCGGTGATCTCCTGGGTGAGAGCGGTGAGCCGTCCCGCGGTGGAGTGCATCCAGCGCAGGTCGGCGTCGAGGTGCTGGAGCGCGTAGTCGGCCGACAGGACCGTCGCCAGGTCCGCGCCGGGCACCGCCTTGACGGCGGTCAGCTCGCGCATCCGCGCCTTGTGCGCGGCGCGTTGGTCGCGGAGGTACGCGGCGGGGTCGGCGCCGGAGGTGAGGATCGCGACCACGACCTTGGCGAAGATCTCGTTGGTCACGAAGGGCGCGGGCGGGGCGACTCGCCCCAGCCAGTCGGCGAGTTCACGCTCGCCTTCGGCGGTGGCGCGGTACCGCGTGCGCTCCGGGCCGCCGTCGGCCTCGGTGCCGTCGACCTCGGCGAGGCCGTCGCGCACAAGGCGCTGCAGGGTCGTGTAGACCTGCCCGTATGCCAGCGGGCGGGCCTGTGGGAAGCGTTCGTCGTGCCGTCGCTTGAGGTCGTAGCCGTGACCGGGGTCGGTGGCGAGCAGTCCGAGCAGGACATGGCGGGTGCTCATGACGACCACTATGCACTACGTACATGTACTGAGTGAATAGTGGGTGGGCCGACGGCGGGCCGCCGGTCGCACCCGCGTGTCAGCCGGGCGGTCTCACCGGTCCTCGGGTTCGGGGTCCTCCCGTACCGCGTACGCCTTCACGGACCACAGCGAGTAGCCGTACTGCGTGGCCCGCTGGTCGCCCTGGACGCGGATGAAGCGGGTGCCGGGCGCGTCCATCCGGACCGTCTCGTGGCCGCCCCTGCTGTCCTTGACCGTCGCCGCCGTACGCCAGGTCTTGCCGTCGGCGGACACCTGGACGCGGTACGCCTTCGCGTAGGCCTCCTGCCAGTGCAGGGTCACCTGGCCCAGGCGCACCGGCTCGTCGAGCTCCACCTGCCACCAGGAGTCGTCCTTGACCGGGGACGACCAACGGGTCGCCGGATCGGTGTCGTTGGCGCCCGCCGCCGGGAAGTCCGGGGTCTCGTCGGCCGACGACGTGGCCCGCGCGCCGCGGGCCAGGTCGGGACCCGACGCGCGCGGGAAGGCCCGTACGGTCAGGGTGTGGGTCTGGTCGCCGAAGGTGAGGGGGACCCGGTACTCGCCCGCCGGGGTGTCCTTGGGCACGGTGATCTCGACGGGCACGTCGACGTCCGTGCCGCGCGGGAGCACGGACTTCTCGGGCGTGCGCACCGTGATGCCCTCGGGGGCCTTCGCGGTCAGCTCGCCGTCCGCCCCGGCGCGGCGCGGCGAGCTGAGCTTCGCCGTCACCCGCTGCGGCCGTCCGCCGATCTCGGCGTCCGTCTCGGCGCGCGGCAGCCGGAACTCCGCGTCCGGGACGTCCGCGAACCACGGCACAAGACGCTCGATCATGCCCGCCGCGCCCGGCTTGCCCTGCCAGGTGACCCGTACCGCGTCGGCGCGCAGCCCGCGGGCGTCGGTCTCCGTCCAGCCGCTGGGGGCGAGTTCGCCCAGCCGCCGCCAGCCCTCGCCGGGCACATGGGCCTCGACCGCGCCGGCGGCGCCGGGCTGGCCCATGGCGGTCACCGCGTCCAGGGGGCGCGGCGAGGGGATGCGCACGGTGTACGAGGAGTCGTCGTCGCGCTCGGGCTTCGCGGCCCGGTGGCTCGCGCCCGTCCAGGCCGCGGCCTCCTTCTGGACCCGGTCCAGGAAGGGGTCGAGTACGTCCTTGCCGACCGTGGCGCGGCCCTTCGCCGCCTCGGCGCGCGCCGCCTTGAGCCTGCGCCCCGCGGTCCAGGCCGCGGCCCCTTCGCCGCGCGACTGGGCGTGCAGCAGGTCCACGGCGTACTCGCCCGCGGTGCCGTACCGCGCCAACTGCGCCAGCCAGGGCCCGGCTTCGGCCCCGAGCGGGGTGCCCGCGAGGCGCTGAGGGGACTCCCGCAGCACGGTGAAGGCGTGCCGCAGGCGTTTCGCCGCGGCGTCCACGCGCCGCTGGTCGCCGCTGCCGCGCGCCGCGAGGAAGCCGTCCATCAGCGGGCGCAGATACGCCGACTCCGCGTTGCCGAGCACGGAGGACGCGGTGTTGCCCGCGAGCGCCGCCACGGCCTCGCGGATCTGCGGCGCCCCGGCCCCGGCCCCAGCCCCAGCCCCGGCTCCGGTCTCGGCTCCGGACCGCGGCGCGTCGGCCGCCGTCGTGGCGGCCAGGTCGTCGACGGCCGCCCGCCAGGACTCCTGCGGGCGGTACCGCTTGGGGTTCCAGGCGTAGTCCGCGGCCGTGAACAGCGGGATCCGCGCGGCCGTCGCCTGCTCCATGGCGTTGGCGAGCAGCGCCGTCGAACCCGCGGCCACGGCGGGCTCCCGGCCCTGGTAGGGGCCGAGGAAGAGCCGGTCCTGGGCGTAGTCGTTGACCGAGAAGTTGTCCATGGTGACCAGCAGATGCCCGAACGCCTCGCGCGCACCGGCCATTTCACGGCCCGTGATGGTCTTCGGCACCACGCCGACGCCCGTCCAGGCGACCATGACGCCCGCGTCCAGCTTCTCCGCCAGCGTTGTGCGGTACGCGGTCGAGCCCTCCTGGTAGTGCTCGGTCGGCAGCAGCGACAGCGTCCCCGCCTTGCCGTAGCGCTCCGCCAGATGCCCGGCCACCTTGCCCGCGACCTCGGCGTGCGCGGCGGCCGCCGCCTCCGGGCCCGAGCCGAAGGTCTCGCGGTCGGCGGCGCAGTGCCACTCGGTGTACGAGACGTCCTGGAACTGGAGTTGGAAGGCGCGCACCCCGAGCGCCCACATCGCGTCCAGCTTCCGGTTCAGCGCCTTGACGTCGCGGTCGGACGACAGACACATCGCCTGGCCCGGCGCCACCGCCCAGGCGAGCGTCACATGGTTGCGCCGGGCGCGCTCGGCCAGCGCCCGGAACTCGGCGCGCCGCTCGGCCGGGTACGGCTCGCGCCAGCGGGACTGCCGGTACGGGTCGTCGCCGGGGGCGTAGAGATAGCGGTTCTGCTTGGTGCGCCCCATGAAGTCGAGCTGGGCCAGGCGCTGTTCACGGGTCCACGGGGTGCCGTAGAAGCCCTCGGCCAGACCGCGTTCGCGCGTGGTGGGCCAGTCGCGGACCAGGACGCCGGGCACCGCCGCCGAGTCGCCGATCAACTGGCGCAGGGTCTGCACGGAGTGGAACAGTCCGTCGTCGCCGACACCGGCGAGTACGACCGTGTCCCGGCCGTCGATCCGGCCGGTGGCGATGCGGTAGCCGCCGGGGGGCAGGTCCGCGCGCTTCGGGCCCTTGAGCGCGCGCAGGGCGCGCTCGGTGTCGGAGTCCTCGTCGGGCGCGGGGAGGCCCGCGACGAGGCGCGGCGGCTGCCCCGACGGCTCGCCGCCCGCGCGGACCAGCAGGCCGCCGTCGGGCAGCGGGTCCGCGGCGGACAGCTCGGTGACCTCGCGCGCGCCCGCGGCGCGCAGCAGCTCGCGGAGCGCGTCGATCGCGTACGGGTCGGCGCCGTCGTCGGCGAGCAGGAACACCTCGTCGCCGACCGGGAGCGCGGGTCCGCCCGACGCCCGGATGGAGTGTGGTTTCGGCCACACCGCGGGGACGTTCTCGGCGCTCTCGCGGGTCGTTTTCGGGCCCGTTCGCCCGCCGGGCTTCTGGTCCGCCGCGTCGGCCGCGGGAGACGCTGAGGGCGTGGGGGCCGCCGGGTCCGACGGGGCCGCGAGCGCGCCGGGGGCGGTGCCGAGCAGACCGCTGATGACGGCGGCCGCGAGGGCCGCGGCCCCCTTACTGCGCCGGAGCTGCACGGCTTCCCTGCCCTTCTGCGTCAGACCCCGCCACGGGGGTTCAGGGGGTGAGCCGAGCCCACCACCGCGGCGGTGAGAGTGTCAATGCGCGTGACCGATGTGTCCCGCGTTGTCTCCCAGTTGATCATGCGTGTGACGGACGGCCGACACGGCCGGACGAGGTGGCCGAGAGGCGACTCCGGCACGCCGGGCGGGATGTGAGCAGCACCACACAGCCCGAATGGGGAGCGATCCAGTGGGTAAGGGCCCGCGTGGAACAGGGAACCTGACACCATCGCACCCGAGGAGGCCCACCGTGGCCACAGCCGCGTACCTTCTGCTCGACGCCCTCTCCAAACGCCCGGAGACGCGTGACCTGCCCGACCTGTCGCTCGTCTCCGACCCCGACTCAGGACTGCTCGGCTCCTGCTCCTGCGGCTGCCTGGAGCCACCGCTGACCAGCGAGCCGCCGCTCGCCGACGCCGCACCCCTCACCAGTGAGCCGCCGCTGGCCGACGCCGCGCCGCTCACCAGCGAACCCACCGCCACCGGCACCGCCACCGGCGCCGCCTCCGGCCTGGACCCCTCGGCGTACTAGGCCCGCAGACCTCCTTCGGCCGCCCTGGGCCCCCGAACGGCACCCCGGCCGCGCGGCCCGTCGACGCGTTCGCTACGTTGGCACCGTGGACAAGAAGAATGCCCTGCGCGCCGGCGCCGTAGCAGCCGGTACGACGCTGATGATGCTGCTCATGTCGTCCCCCGCGCTCGCGCTGACCCGCGACGACGGCGACGATCCGGGTCCCAAGCTGAGCGTGCTGGACACCCTCGGCCTGTATGTCGCGGCGCCGATCGGGCTCTTTCTGCTGATCGCGGGCCTGGTGATGGTCGGCGACAAGTCGAAGGACCGGACGCGGAAGCAGGGCTGACCGCCCAGCGGGGCTGACGGCCCGCACCCATCCGTTTCGCGCCGAGGGCGCCCCTCCTGAGTGAGGGGCGCCCTCGGCGTTTTCGTGTCCGGCCGCACATTGTTCAGTTCACCTGAACGAATACATCGAAAGTTTTCGATAGACCTAATGACAGAGAGGCTGGAACGGTAGAGGGCGTCAACCGAACAGCGTCCCCCTACCGGGGAGAAGGCAGGAGATACTCAGTGGCGATCCTGGACCGAGCACGCACCCACCGGCCCACGCCCACCCCGGCCCCGAGCACCACGGACACGCCGAAGAAGCACGGCGGGGCCACCGGCCTCGGCGTAGGGCTCGTGCTCGCGGCGGTCGCCACCGTCGTCTGGTCCGGCAGCTTCGTCACCTCCCGCGCGCTCGCCGAGACCGTCCCGCCCGTCCAGCACGCCTTCTGGCGCTGGATCATCGCGCTGACCGCCGTGGCGCCCTTCGCGGCCCGCGCCGCCTGGCGTCAGCGCGACCTGCTCCGCCGCCACGCCCGCTACCTCCTGCTCGCCTCACTCCTCGGCGTCACCACGTACAACACCCTGGTCAACCAGGCCGGAGTCACCACATCGGCCGGGAACATGGGCATGATCATGGCCGCTTCGCCGGTCCTGATGGCCCTGTACGAACGACTCGGCGGCGCCCGGCTCGGGGCCCGGCGCGCGCTCGGCACGCTGATCGCCTGCGCCGGGGTGCTGCTGCTGGTCAGCAAGGGCTCGCTGGCGATGGACCTCACCACCGGGGATCTGTGGATGCTGGCCGCCGCGCTGTCGTTCGCCTCGTACAGCGTGCTGCTGCGCCGTAAGCCCGCGGAGATCGGCGGGCTGGCCTTCCTGTTCACCACGTTCGCGCTCGGCGCCCTGCTGCTGGCCCCCCTGTACGGCGTGAGCCTCGCCGTACAGGGCGGCTTCACGATCGGCGCGGGCACGGCGGGGCCCCTGCTGTACGTCGGCGTCGCCTCGTCCGCCGTCGCGTTCTTCGCCTGGAACAAGGCGATCTCGCTGGTCGGCGCGGCCCGCGCCGGGGCCGTCTACTACCTGCAGCCGGTCTGCGTCGCGGCCCTGTCCTTCGCCGTACTCGGCGAGCCGACCGGCCCGACGCAGCTGTTCTGCATGGCCCTGATCCTCGTCGGCGTCATCCTGGCCTCGGCCCGCACCCGCTGACGCCCCGCCCCTCGCGGCCCGGCTCTGTGGGATCCCCACAGAGCCGGGCCGCGAGGGCTGGCCGGGGGCGGCCATGCGCCCCGGAACCGGCGTGCGCGAGGATGGCCGCGTGCCTGAGCTCCTGGACCCCGCCGCCCCCGCCTTCGCCCGCGACCCGTACCCGTACTACGCGCGGCTGCGCGCCCAGGGCCCGGCCGTGCGCACCCCGCTGGCCAACGGCACGCACGCCTGGCTGGTGACCGGCTACCAGACCGCGCGCACGGTCCTGGCCGACCCGCGGTTCTCCAACGTCCCGGCGCCCCGCGCGGGCCGCCCCAAGCCCGACTCGGCGGCCGAGCGGGCCCGCGCCTGCCTGGCGCGGCACATGCTCAACCTCGACGACCCCGACCACCACCGCCTGCGCCGCCTGGTGACCGGGGCCTTCACCCCGCGCCGGGTGGACGCGCTGCGGCCGCGGATCGAGGCACTGGTCGGGCCGCTGGCAGCGGACGCACGGGCGCGCGTCGAGCGGGACGGGGCGGCCGATCTGGTCGACGCGTTCGCGTTTCCGCTGCCGGTGCTGGTGATCGCCGAGCTGCTCGGCATACCCGAGGCGGACCGCACGGACCTGCGCGAGTGGACGTACCGCGTGGGGTCGCCCGCGGACTCGCTCGCACCGGGCGAGGCGGAGGAGGCCTGGGGCAGCCTGTACGGCTACTTCCGCACGCTGATCGCCGACAAGCGGCGGGATCCGGGCGACGACCTGTTCAGCGCGCTGGTGCACGAGGAGCGGGAGGGCGCGCTCGACGACGGCGAGCTGCTGGCGCTGGCGTTCCTGCTGCTGTTCGCCGGTTACGAGACGACGATGAACCTCCTCTCGTCCGCCGCGCTGCTGCTGATCACGCACCCGGAGGAGCTCGCCGCGGCGCGGCACGGCGGCGCGCGGCGCTGGGACGCCGTGGTGGAGGAGACGCTGCGGCACGCCAGCCCCCTGGAGGGCGCCACCTGGCGGCGCACCACCGAGGACGTGGATCTCGGCGCGGGGACGGTCGTACCGGCGGGCGAGTCGGTTCTGGTGGTCCTGGCCGCGGCCAGCCGCGACCCCGAGCACTTCGACGCACCGGACGCGTTCCGGCCCGCGCGCTATCTGAGCGGCGCGGGCCGGGCGGCCGGGCATGTGGCGTTCGGGCACGGCGCGCATGTGTGCCTGGGGGCGCGGCTGGCCCGCCTGGAGGCCACGGTCGCGCTGCCGCTGCTGTTCGACGCGCTGCCGGGGCTCGGCCTCGCCGACGCCGACGCCGTCGACGACATCCCGTACCGGCCGGGTCTGCTGGTACGCGGCCCGAAGACGCTGCTCGTGTCGGCTTCGGGCTGACGGGATACGTTGCGCCGCATGACCGAATGGGACGTCAGGAAGCTCCGGATCCTGCGCACGCTGAACGAGCGGGAGACGGTGACCGCGACCGCCGAAGCGCTGTCGATGACCCCGTCCGCGGTGTCCCAGCAACTGACCAACCTGGCCAGGCAGCTGGGCGTCACCCTCCTGGAGGCGCAGGGGCGGCGGGTGCGGCTGACGGACGCCGCCCACCTCGTACTCCGGCACGCCGAGGCGGTCTTCGCCCAGCTGGAGCGCGCCGACGCGGAGCTCGCGGGCTATGCGCGCGGAGAGGCCGGGGAGGTGCGGATCGGAGCGTTCTCGACGGCTGTGCCCGCGCTCGTCGTACCGGCCGTACGCGCCCTGCGGGCGACGGCGCCCACGCTGGAGGTACGGGTACGGGAGGCCGAGGCGGCCCAGGCGTACGCGCTGCTGTCCGGCGGCGAGGTCGACGTGGCCCTGTCGCTGGCCGCGCACGCGCCGACCGCGCGGGACCCGAGGACGAGCCGGGTGCCGCTGCTGGCCGACCCGCTGGACGTCGCGCTGCCGGTGGACCACCCGATGGCGGCGGAGACGACGGTACGGCTCGCGGACCTCGCCGGGGAGCGGTGGATCTTCGGCGGCAGCGGACCCTGGTCGGAGATCACCACGACCGCGTGCGAGGCCGCCGGGTTCGTACCGGAACAGGCGCACAGCGCGGCCGGGTGGACGGCGATCCTGGCCATGGTCGAGGCGGGCATGGGCGTCGCGCTGGTGCCGCGCATGGCGGCGGCGCGGCGGGCGGGCGTCGCGATGTGCGTGCTGGCCGGGGAACAGCCGCGCCGCCACGTGGTGGCCGCGGTCCGCAGCGGCGCGGAGGCGGCCCCCGCGGTGGCCCGAGTACTGACCGCGCTGCGCGCGGCGGCGGAGGCGCACACGGCGGACAGCGCCGTCACCGGCGCGTAGCGACCTGCCGGTCTGGCCACCGGCGACCACCGTCCCGGCGGCCCCCCTGGTTTCACGGGTTGCCCCGTGTCCCCCTCCGGGGAGGGGGACGCCCTGCGGGGAGGGGGACGCCCTACGGGCCCTGTCGGGACGGCTGACCGGGGTCGGGGGGGTTGTGCCCACCCGTTCCGCCCTGCGGAACGTATGCCCACAACGGTGGGACGGGAGGGGACGGCTACGCCGCCGCGTCCGCCGCCTGGGCGCGGAGCGCGCGCTCCACGCCCGAGCGGGACTCCGAGATCAGCCGCCGCAGCGCCGCGCTCGGCTCGGCCGCCGTCAGCCAGGCGTCCGTGGCGTCCAGCGTCTGCCGCGAGACCTGGAGCGTCGGGTAGAGCCCGACCGCGATCTGCTGCGCCATCTCGTGCGAGCGCGACTCCCAGACGCCCTTGACCGCCGCGAAGAACTTCTCCGTGTACGGGGCGAGCAGCTCCCGCTGGTCGGTCTGGACGAACCCGCTGATCACCGCCTCCTGCACGGCGTTCGGCAGCTGGTCGGACTCGACGACCGAGGCCCAGGCCTCCGCCTTCGCCTCCGCGGTCGGCCGGGCCGCCCGCGCGGTGGCCGCGTGCCGCTCACCCGCCGCGGTGCGGTCCCGCTCGTACTCGGCGGCGATCTCCTTCTCACCGATCCGCCCGGTCGCCGCGAGCCGCTGTACGAACGCCCAGCGCAGCTCGGTGTCGACGGCCAGGCCCTCGACGGACTCGGCGCCGTCGAGCAGCCCCGCCAGCAGGTCCAGCTGGGACTCCGTACGGGCCGTCGCGGCGAACGCGCGGGCCCAGGCCAGCTGGTGGTCGCTGCCCGCGTCGGCGGCCCGCAGATGCTCCAGCGCCGCGTCGGTCCAGCGCGCGAGCCCCTCGGCGCGGAAGTCCGGCGCCGCGTACAGGTCCAGGGCCAGCTTCACCTGCCGGTGCAGCGACTGCACCACGCCGATGTCCGACTCCTTGCCGATGCCGGACAGCACCAGGTTCAGGTAGTCGCGGGCGGCCAGCTCGCCGTCGCGGGTCATGTCCCAGGCCGACGCCCAGCACAGCGCGCGCGGCAGCGACGCCTCGAAGTCGCCCAAGTGCTCGGTGACGTACCGCAGCGACTCGGCGTCAAGGCGCACCTTGGCGTACGACAGGTCGTCGTCGTTGAGCAGCACCACGGCCGGGCGCTTCCTGCCGACGAGCTGCGGTACGGCGGTGAGCGCGCCCTCCACGTCCAGCTCGATCCGCTCCTCCCGCATCAGCTTCCCGGACGCGTCGTCCAGGTCGTACAGGCCGATCGCGATGCGGTGCGGACGCAGCGTCGGCGCGCCCTTGGCGCCCTCGGGCAGCGCCGGGGCCTCCTGGCGCACCGCGAACGAGGTGACGACACCGGACGCGTCCGTCTCGATCTCCGGGCGCAGCACGTTGATGCCCGCGGTCTCCAGCCACGCCTTCGACCAGGTCTTCAGATCCCGGCCGCTGGTCTCCTCCAGCGCGCCCAGCAGGTCGGACAGCTGGGTGTTGCCGAAGGCGTGCGCCTTGAAGTACGCCTGCACACCCCGGAAGAACTCGTCCATCCCGACATACGCCACCAGCTGCTTCAGCACCGACGCGCCCTTGGCGTACGTGATGCCGTCGAAGTTCACCAGCACGTCGTCCAGGTCACGGATCTCGGCCATGATCGGGTGCGTGGACGGCAGCTGGTCCTGCCGGTAGGCCCAGGTCTTCATGGAGTTGGCGAACGTGGTCCAGGAGTGCGGCCACTTCGAGTCCGGCGCGTACGCCTGGCAGGCGATCGAGGTGTACGTCGCGAACGACTCGTTCAGCCACAGGTCGTTCCACCACTCCATGGTGACCAGGTCGCCGAACCACATGTGCGCCAGCTCGTGCAGGATGGTCTCGGCGCGGACCTCGTACGCCGCGTCCGTCACCTTCGAGCGGAAGACGTACTGGTCGCGGATGGTGACCGCGCCCGCGTTCTCCATCGCGCCCGCGTTGAACTCGGGCACGAACAGCTGGTCGTACTTCTTGAACGGGTACGCGTAGTCGAACTTCTCCTGGAACCAGTCGAAGCCCTGCCGGGTGACGTCGAAGATCGCGTCCGCGTCCAGGAACTCGGCGAGCGAGGGGCGGCAGTAGATGCCCAGCGGCACGCTCTGCCCGGTCTCCTTGTTCTCGTACGAGCTGTGCACCGCGTGGTACGGGCCCACGATCAGCGCCGTGATGTACGACGAGATCCGCGGGGTCGGCTCGAACGCCCAGACGTCGTCCTTGGGCTCGGGCGTCGGCGAGTTCGAGATCACGGTCCACCCAGCCGGGGCCTTCACGGTGAACTGGAAGGCCGCCTTCAGGTCGGGCTGCTCGAAGGACGCGAAGACCCGGCGGGCGTCCGGCACCTCGAACTGGGTGTACAGGTACGCCTGGTCGTCGACCGGGTCCACGAAGCGGTGCAGGCCCTCACCGGTGTTGGTGTACGCGCAGTCCGCGACGACCGTCAGCTCGTTGGGGCCCTGGAGCAGGTTCGCCAGAGCGATCCGGGAGTCCGCGAAGACCGCGCCGGGGTCCAGCGCGTCGCCGTTCAGCGTGACCTCGTGCACGGTCGGCGCGACCAGGTCGATGAAGGTCTCGGCCCCGGCCTCGGCGCTCTCGAAGCGCACGGTGGTCACGGACCGGTAGGTACCGCCCCGCTGCGCGCCGCTCAGATCGAGATCGATCTCGTACGCGTCGACAGTGAGCAGCTTCGCGCGCTGCTGCGCCTCTTCACGGGTCAGATTGGTGCCGGGCACGCGGTCATCTCCTCGGGTTGCGATGGTGCCGACCATCCTTCCACGAGTGCCGCGCCGGGCCCGTGGGGATATCCCGCCACGGGCCGCGCACGCTGACGCTTCACGCTTGCCGCCCCCGCGCATGGCCGGAACATGCCGGGGCGGGTGTCCGTACGCGAGGAACCGAACACCCGCCCCATGCTCCGAGACGACCGGGCCAGCCCTGGGTCAGCCCTTGAGCTCGGCCGCGACCAGCTCCGCGATCTGCACGGCGTTCAGCGCCGCGCCCTTGCGGAGGTTGTCGTTGGAGACGAAGAGCGCGAGGCCGTTGTCGGCCGTCTCGTCGCCGCGGATGCGGCCCACGAAGGACTCGTCCTTGCCCGCGGCGGTCAGCGGCGTCGGCACGTCCGTGACCACGACGCCGTCCGCGCCGGACAGGATCTCGGTGGCCCGCTCGGGGCTCAGCGGCCGCTCGAAGCGGGCGTTGACCTGGAGGGAGTGGCCGGTGAAGACCGGGACCCGCACGCAGGTGCCGGAGACCTTGAGCTCCGGGATCTCCAGGATCTTGCGGGACTCGTGGCGGAGCTTCTGCTCCTCGTCGGTCTCGTTCAGGCCGTCGTCGACGATGGAGCCCGCCATCGGCAGCACGTTGTACGCGATCGGCGCGACATAGTTGTCCGGCGCGGGGAACTCCACCGCGTCGCCGCCGTGGGTCAGCTTCGGCGCGTCCGCGCCGACCTTCTCGACCTGGCCGCTGAGCTCCTCGACACCGGACAGGCCGGAACCGGAGACGGCCTGGTACGTCGCGACGACCAGGGAGGTGAGACCGGCCTCCAGGTGCAGCGGCTTCAGCACCGGCATGGCGGCCATCGTGGTGCAGTTCGGGTTGGCGATGATGCCCTTGGGGCGGTTCGCCACCGCGTGCGGGTTGACCTCCGAGACGACCAGCGGCACCTCGGGGTGGCGGCGCCAGGCGGAGGAGTTGTCGATCACGACGGCGCCCTGCGAGGCGACCTTCTCGGCCAGCGCCTTGGAGGTGGCGCCGCCCGCCGAGAACAGCACGATGTCCAGGCCGGAGTAGTCGGCGGCGGCCGCGTCCTCGATGCGGATGTCCGTGCCCTCCCACTCCACGGTCTTGCCCGCGGAACGGGCGGAGGCGAACAGTCGCAGCTCGTCGACCGGGAACTTGCGCTCAGCGAGGATGGCGCGCATGACTGTGCCGACCTGACCGGTGGCTCCGACGATTCCGACCCTCACGTGGGCTCCTTACTCCGTGCGACGTACTGGTGACCCAGCTGGACCTGGCAGTCCCGCTCCATCATGCGTATGACCGGTACGCGCTTGTCCAATCCATTGTCCGCGCATGGGACGGGGCGGGTGGCCGTGAGATAGCGCACCCGCCCCGCTCACACATCCGGATCAACTACAACAGATCCGACATGAAGGATCGCCTTACTCGACGACCTTCCCGATCTTGACGGTGCCTGCCCCGGCGACCGTGCCGCGGGCGTTGAGCGCCTTCAGCTCGCCGACGAACTTGCGGCCCTCGGGCGCGGCGCCCGCGACCACGACCTCGGCGGGCAGCTGCGCGGACTCGCCGTTGGCCAGCTTCACGGCCGCCGACTCGTCGACCTTGAGCTCACCGAGCGAGGGCGCGTAGTACACGTCCCGGTAGTCGTACGCGGTCTCCCCGGCCGGAACCGCGTAGGCGTAGACCTCGACCGTGTACGTGCCCGCCGCGGGCTCGGTCAGGGTGACCCGCTCCTCGGAGTCGCCGCCCGCGGACTGCTTGACCAGCTTGCCGTCCAGGTAGACCGCCAGGTCCAGGTCGGCCGACGCGTCGGAGACCTTGCCGATGGCGATGTCGAACAGCTCGACGTCCTCGCCGATCGTGACCGTGCGCTTCTGCGAGGCGTGGTTCTCGATGGTCGGGCGCTCCTCGACGGACGAGCCCAGCGAGCCGCCCTCAAGCTTGCCGTCGATCGGGGCGAAGCCGTTGGCGCCCTTCCACTCGACCGGGGCCGGGGCGCCGATCTTCGCCTCGTCGAGGGTCAGCTCGGCCGGGTCGAACTCCACGCCGAGGACCGTGACATCCAGCTTGTACGGGTTCTTCAGCAGCGGCGAGGTGCGCCGCGACTCGACCTCGATCTCCCAGACGCCCGGCTGCGGGTTCGCGTAGGAGCGCAGGTCGGGGCGGCAGGTGTCGCCCGGATACTCGTAGTTCGGGTAGCAGTACACCGTCGCGGTCGGGTCCATCGGCACGCCGTACGGGTGCAGCGAGACGAACCGCGTCTGGCCGTCCTTCTTCAGCCCGCTCATCGCGACCTCAAGGGTCTTCGCGCCCTCCGGCACCGTCACGAAGTACGAGGTGGTGAGGTTGCGCAGGGACGTGCCCGAGGCGGAGAACCGGTACGAGGGCTCAGTCAGCTTCTCGGCGGCCACCACCGTGGTGAGGATCTGCTGGTCCACGCCCTGGGTCAGCAGGTCGTCGACCTTCAGGATGGCGCTGCTGATCCCGTGGGAGCGGGGCTTGGCCTTCACCTTGACGGTGACCGGCTTGTTCAGCGGCAGCGCGACGAAGGTGTCCCACACGCGCGCCAGCTTGAAGGTGCGGTCGTGGTTGTTCTTCCACGACAGCCGGTGCAGCACGGGGTACTTCGGGCCCGTGGTGCGGGTGATCGTGATGTCGTACGTCTTGGTCTGGCCGACCTTGAGGCCGCCCTCGCGGTCGTACAGGCCGGCGCCGAAGCCGGGCTCCTTCAGGTGCTCGGACAGCGCGGTGTCGACCGGGGCCTTGACCTGGTAGCTGTGCGCCTGAGCGGCCCACTTGCTCCACCTGATCGACTTCCAGGCCTTCACGACGTTGATCAGGCCCGCGCCCTGCTCGTACGCCTGGGCGCCCTTGATGTGGGTCGCGGTGCTGGTGAGCGCGGTGCGCAGCTTCGCCGGGCTGAGGTCGATGTTCTTCTGCTTCGCGGCGGAGAGCAGCAGCGCGCTGGCGCCCGCGGCCTGCGGCGAGGCCATCGAGGTGCCCTGGAGCATGCCGTAGCCGGCGGGCAGGTCGTAGCCCGCCTCGCCGACCGGCTCGCCGGGCGACCAGGTCTGGATGGTGTTGATCGAGGCGCCGGGCGCGCTCAGGGTCGGCGTGAAGCCGCCGTCCTCACGCGGGCCGCGCGAGGAGAACGGCATCATCGCGTACTTGCGCTTGACGACCGAGCCGTAGTTGGCGGCCCAGGTCTCCTTGGAGACCGACGCGCCCACCGAGATCACCTTGTCGGCGAGCGAGGGCGAGCCGATGGTGTTGGCGCCGGGGCCGCTGTTGCCCGCCGAGATGACCAGCTGGACGCCGTACTCGTCGATCAGCCGGGTGTAGAGCTCGGAGCGGGCGTCGTTGCCGTCGTTCAGCGCGGGCAGGCCGCCGATCGACATGTTGACGATGTCGACGCCGCGGTTGACCACGAGGTCGATCATGCCCTCGGTGAGCGCGGTGCTGGTGCAGCCGCCGGACCAGGTGCAGGCGCGCGAGGAGACGAGCTTGGCGCCGGGCGCGGCGCCGTTCATCTTGCCGCCGAACAGCGAGTTGGCGGCGGTGATGCCCGCGACGTGCGTGCCGTGCGAGCCCTCGATGACGCCGATGTTGACGAAGTCGGCCTTCTTGCCGACCCAGTCGCCGCCGTACGGGTCCATCGGCACGTCCTCGCGGACCTCGACGACGAACGGGATCCGCTCGACGACGTCCGTCTTCGGGTCGTCCTCGCCGAAGTGGCCGATCTGGAAGCCGTCCTTGTAGGGCTTCATCGGCTTGTCATCGGTGAAGTCGCCGTCGTCGTCGAGGTCGACGGTGACGGTGCCCTTCGCCGGGTCGTAGAGGACGCCCCACACGTCGGTGGTGTCACCGTCGCGGTTGAGGTCGCCCTTCATGTCGCCGCCCTCGGTGGCGGACTCGGCGAACCTGCTGACCCGGAACTTGCCCTCGGGGGCCTGCCAGGTGCGGCCCGCGTAGCTGAACTCGGGGCCGGAGACGCCGGTGACCATCGGGCGCCAGGTGGCGTCCTCGTCCACGATCGGGTCGGTCGCGGTGACCCAGTCGACGATCTTGCGCTCGCCGGTGGTGGTCTTCTGCAGCGCCGGGTGGTCGATGTCGACGCCGGAGTCCAGGATGCCGATGGTGATCCCGCGGCCGTCGGCCTTCGGGTTCTTCTTGACGAAGTCCACCGCGCCGGTCTCGAAGGACGGGTTGTACGGGTTCTTCGCCGGGGTGTTCGCGTCGGGCCCCGAGTACGTGCCCTTCTTGCCCTTCTTCGCGCCCTCGGCGGTGTCGGCGCCGGGCGTCGGGTCGTCCAGCTTGATCTCTTCGCTCAGGTCGATCGCGTGGACGCTGGAGAGCTTGGCCGCCTTCTTGATCGCGCCCTCGGCCTTGGGCGTGGGCAGCGTGGCGCGTACATAGCCGAGCTTGTCGTAGGTCATGCCCACGGCGCCGCCCTTGACGCCGTCGAGTTGCTTGGACACTTCCTCGGTGGCGCCGGGCTTGGTCGCCACCATCACGGTGACGGTCTTGTCGCCGTTGGCCCGCGCCTCGGCGAGGCGCTCGGCGTCGGCGGAGCCGAGTTTGTCCTCGGCGGACTTCACCGGCGCGGGATCGCCGTCCGATGCGCCGTCGGCGGCGAAGGCGGGTATCGGACCGGCCGCGGCGAGTGCGGCGACCAGACCCGCGGACACCGCGATGCGGGCTGCGCGTCTCGCACCGGATATCGGTGCGTGGGGGGTTTCGAGGGTCATCTGCATCCCGTAAGTGAGAGAGAAGGTCCGGTTTTCGGACCCAGATGACCGCTCACCCTTATATAAGTGATCGATGTTTGGGGAGAGTTGTCCCAGCCAACACACAGGATTGGCGGACATCCGCCATACGCCACAGGAGATATGGCGGCCTAAATCAGGACATCCGCACGGGATCCGGAACCTCAACTTCCATGAGGCGCGCGTCCAGCGGTATCCACCCTGAGGGCCCCGCCGGACGCCTAACGTCGACCTGTGCACCAAGAGCTCAGGGTGGCGGCCTACGCCATGTGCGTACGGGACGGGCGGCTGCTGCTCGCACGCTGGGTCGCGCGCGACGGCGGCAAGCGGTGGACGCTGCCCGGCGGCGGCCTGGAGCACGGCGAGGACCCGTATGACGCGGTGATCAGGGAGGCGGCCGAAGAGACCGGATACACCGTCGATCCGGTCACGCTGCTCGGCGTCGACTCCCTCCGCCGCCGTTATCCGCGCAAGCTCGGCGCCTTCGCCGACTTCCACGGACTGCGGCTGGTGTACGAGGCCCGGATCACCGGGGGCGAGCTGCGCTCCGAGCAGCACGGCTCAACCGACCTGGCGGCCTGGCACCCACTGGACGCGGTTCCGGGCCTGCCCAGGGTCAGCCTGGTGGACATCGGCCTGACCCTCTGGCGTACCCGCCCGCCGGCAGGCCACACGTAAACCAGCACGGGGGCGGGACACCGGCCCCACCCCCGCCATTCCCCCTCGGGCCGGTCAACGCGGAAGGACCACCACATAGGCCGCGGGATCGCGGTCCGCGGCCGCCATCAGGGCCGTACGGACGACCGCCGCCTGCTGCTCCATCGCCTCGCGCAGCTTCTTCGGCGTCAGATGCACCACCGTGATCCCCAGCCGCTCCAGATGCTCGCGCTTGCGCGCGTATTCGGACCACAGCGCGTCCTCCTCCTGGCGCGGCGCCCGGACGTCCAGCTCGATCGCCACGGCCTGCTCGGGCCAGTACGCGTCCACGCCGCCCAGATGCGGGCCGCCGGGCAGCCGCAGGTCGACGTTCCACACCGGATCGGGCAGCCCGTAGTCGGAGACCATCGTGTACAGCCGGTTCTCGGCGATCGACCGCCCCTCCGCGAGCAGCGAGTCCACGGCGTTCACCACATGGGGCCGACTCAACAGCCGCGCCTTGCTCAGCTCCTTCACCAAAGCAGCCGGTTCGCAGTGCCCGCAGCGCACGGCCTCAGTGAGCATGCGGCGCACCACGTCCGCGTCGGAGAGCTGGCCGACCGCGTCCGCGAGCGCCCGCGGCACCGGGGCGACCGGCAGGTCGGTGACGGTCTGCGGGCGGGGCAGCGCGTGCGCGCGGACCAGCCGGGCGCAGCCGGTGGAGCGCAGACGGCGGGTGCGCGGCACGAGGACGTCGATCCGGTCCAGCGAGAGCAGCGGCGGCACGGACGAGAACCGGTGCAGCGCCAGTGCGGCGAGCCCGGTGACCATCGCGTCCCCGTAGCCGGGCACGCTCGGCCGCTCCGCGGGCGGCCGGGCGGCCGCGGCCGCCGAGGCCGGAGACTGGCGCGGCAGCACGCCCGCGGCGGCCGGTGGCCGCCCCGCGTACAGCAGTGCGGCGTGCAGCCGCTCCTCGCTGGTGGGCGGCCCCGGCCGGAGCAGGAAGACGCCCGGCAGGATCTCCTGCCACGGTCCGCCGGGTCGGCAGGCGGTGTCGATCTCTGCTGCGGATACGCCGTGGGCCCGGAGCTGGGACACGGTCAGGACCTGGCGCTGGGCGGTCGCGAGGTCGTGCAGGGGGCGGGGGGAGAGCGGGGTGTTGTGGTTCATGACCGGGAGATGCCCGCGGCCGAGCCGGTCCCTAACCGCTGTTACCGTCCCGTCGACAGAGCGGGACAATTCCGCACTAAAGGACGAGCGTTCGACTGCCGAGTAGGCCGTAGCCCATTAGCGTGACCCTGTTCCCCCGGCACCCTCACCCCACCCCCGCCCCACAACGAGACAGCACGCACGCACCGCGCACCCCGCACCCGCCCGCCGGGCGGCGGGTCCTACGACGCCGCCGCGCCCCCGTCGCAGGACTGCGCGCGCAGCGCGCGGGCCAGGTCGTCGCGGGACTCAAGGACCAGCCGACGCAGCGCAGGCGCCGCCCCCGCATGCGCCGCGAGCCACGCGTCCGTGGCGTCCAGCGTGCCCGCGTCGTCCTGCAGGGCCGGGAACATGCCCCGTACGACATGCATACCGATCTGGATGGACCGCTCGTCCCACACCCGCTCGATCGCCTCGAAGTACCGCGTCGCGTACGGCGCGACCAACTCCCGCTGAGACGGCTGCGCGAATCCCGCGATCGTCGCCTCCACCAACGCGTTCGACAGTGCGTCAGACTCCACGACCCGCGCCCAGGCCTGCGCCTTGACGGCCGCCGAAGGGCGCGCCGCCAGACACCGCGTCTGATGCCGCTCGCCCGACGCCGTATCGTCCCGCGCCAGCTCCGCCGCCAGCACGCCCTCGTCCGCCACGCCGTGCACCGCCAGCGGCTCCAGGAAACTCCACCGCAGCTCCTGGTCCACATCGAGCCCGTCGATCTTCGCGGTGCCGTCGAGCAGCCCCCGCAACAGCTGCAGATCGGCCTCCGACGAGGCCACCGTGGCGAAGAACCGCGCCCAGGTCAACTGATGCTGACTGCCAGGCTCCGCGACCCGCAGCTCGTGCAGCGCGCCCTCGGCGACCAGCCGCCCGCCCTCCTCGCGCCACTGAGGCGCCGCGTAGTGCGTCAGGGCGGTCCGCGCCCAGGTGTGCAGCATCTGCAGCACCCCGATGTCGCTCTCACGCCCGGCGAACCGCAGCACCAGGTCGACGAAGTCCCGCGCGGGCATCAGCGCGTCCCGCGTCAGGCTCCACAGCGCGGACCAGCACAGCGCACGCGCCAGCGGGTCGGTCATCTCGCCCAGGTGCTCGCGCAGCGTGCCGAGCGAGCGCTCGTCGAAGCGGATCTTGCAGTACGTCAGATCATCGTCATTGACCAGAATCAGATCAGGCCGCTCCGCGCCCGCCAGCTCCGCCACGACCGTACGCGGCCCGTCCACATCGACCTCGGCGCGCGCGTACCGCGCGAGCTCGCCGTCGCGGGACCGCCGGTAGAGCCCCACGGCCACCCGGTGCGGCCGCAGCTCGGGCCAGGAGTCCACAGCCTCCTGAAGGACGGCCAGCTCGGTGATCCGCCCGTGCGCGTCATACGTGGCCACCGGCGTCAGCGAGTTGACCCCCGCCGTCTGCAGCCAGGACCGTGACCACGCGGCCATGTCCCGCCCCGAGGTCTCCGCCAGCACCGACAGCAGGTCCTCGAGCCGGGTGTTGCCGTAGGCGTGCCGCTTGAAGTACCGCCGGGCGCCTTCCAGGAACGCGTCCTGGCCCGCGTACGCCACCAGCTGCTTCAGCACACTGGCGCCCTTGGCGTAGGTGATGCCGTCGAAGTTGAGCTTGGCGTCCTGGAGGTCGTGGATGTCGGCCGTGACCGGGTGTGTCGAGGGCAGCTGGTCGGCGCGGTACGCCCACGCCTTGCGGTTGTTGGCGAAGGTGATCCAGCCGTTCGTGAAGCGGGTGGCGTTCACCAGCGAGAAGGAGCCCATGAAGTCGGCGAAGGACTCCTTGAGCCACAGGTCGTCCCACCAGCGCATGGTGACCAGGTCCCCGAACCACATATGCGCCATCTCGTGCAGGATGACGTTCGCCCGGCGCTCGTACGCCGCCTCGGTCACCTTGCCGCGGAAGACGAACTCCTCACGGAAGGTCACACAGCCGGGGTTCTCCATCGCGCCGAGGTTGTACTCGGGCACGAAGGCCTGGTCGTACTTCCCGAACGGATACGGGTAGTCGAAGTGATCGTGGAAGAAGTCAAGCCCCTGCTTGGTCACCAGAAACACATCATCCGCATCGAAGTACGGCGCCAGCCCCTTGCGGCACATGGCGCCGAGCGGAATCTCCAGCGTGGTGCCGTCGCCGAACGTCCGCGTGTAGCGATCCGTCACATAGTGGTACGGCCCGGCGACAATGGCCGTGATGTACGTGGAGATCGGCTTGGTCTCGGCAAACCGCCACACCCCGTCAACGACATCACCAGCGCCGTTGCTCCACACCGTCCACCCCTCGGGCGCCCGCACCTCGAAGCGGAACGGCGCCTTCAGGTCGGGCTGCTCGAAGGTGGCGAACACCCGGCGGCAGTCGGCGGGTTCGTACTGCGTGTAGAGGTAGACCTCGCCGTCCTCCGGGTCGACGAACCGGTGCATGCCCTCGCCGGTGCGGCTGTAGGCGCACCGCGCGTCGACCACCAGGACGTTCTCCGCGCGCAGGTCCTCCAGGGTGATCCGCGAGCCGTCGAAGACCGCGCCGGGGTCGAGATCCTGTCCGTTCAGCGACACGGCGGTCACGCTCGGCGCGATCAGGTCGACGAAGGTCGCGGCGCCCGGCTCAGCGCAGCGGAACCTGAGTGTCGTCACCGAGCGGAACGTACGCGGCTCGCCCTCGCCCTCGACGTCACCGACCGCCGAGCGCAGGTCGAGCGCGACCTCGTACCCGTCGACGGACAGCAGGGCGGCCCGCTCGCGGGCCTCATCGCGGGACAGATTCTCACCGGGCACAGACACTCCTTCGTGACTGATACGACGTACGTGTGGCGTCACGATCCTGCCATGCGGCACCGACGGCGCACGTACCAGGGAATGCGCCCGCCGAAGAGCACGTTGCCCCTGGCACGACGCACACAGAGCACGAGCACAGAGCACGAGCACACGAGCACACGAGCACGGACACAAGGAGAGACATGACTGCCGCACAGCCCTCGGGTGACAAGGTCACGGCGGACTTCTGGTTCGACCCCCTGTGCCCCTGGGCCTGGATGACCTCTCGCTGGATGCTTGAGGTGGCGAAGGTGCGCCCGGTCGAGATCCGCTGGCATGTGATGAGCCTCGGCGTCCTGAACGAGGACAAGCTGGACGAGCTCCCCGAGGAGTACCGCGAGAACTTCGTCCCCGGCGGCAAGTCCTGGGGCCCGGTCCGCGTCGTCACCGCGGCGAAGGAGGAGCACGGCGAAGAGGTGCTCGGCGACCTCTACACCGCGCTCGGCACCCGTATCCACAACCAGGGCGAAGGCATCACCGAGGAAGGCGTCGCCGCCGCCCTGGAGGAGGTCGGCCTGCCCGCCTCGCTGCTGGAGCACTGGGACTCGCCGCGGTACGACAAGGAGCTGCGGGCCTCGCACCAGGAGGGCATCGACAAGGTCGGCCAGGAGGTCGGCACCCCGGTGATCGCGGTACCGGGCCCGGACGGCGCCGAGGTCGCGTTCTTCGGCCCGGTCGTCACCCCGGCCCCGCAGGGCGAGGAGGCGGCCCGCCTCTGGGACGGGACGCTGGCCGTGGCGTCGGTGCCGGGCTTCTTCGAGCTCAAGCGCACCCGCACCAAGGGCCCGGACTTCAGCAACCTGTAAACCGGACCTCGGCAACCTGTAAGCCTGTAAGCCTGTAAGAAGGACACGGAAGCCCCCGCGAGTCACGTCCTCGCGGGGGCTTCCGCTCTATCCGCCTGCCCGGTGAAGGTTGAGAAGACGATCACGAGCAGGACGTACGAGAGGCGATGCGGTCAGGGCGCGAGCAGCAGCGTCCCCGCGCGCTCCTTGGCCGCGGCGTAGCGTGCCGCCACGTCCTGCCAGTTGACGACCTGCCACATGGCCTCGATGAAGTCGACCTTCTGGTTCTTGTACTGGAGGTAGAAGGCGTGCTCCCAGGCGTCGAAGACCAGAATCGGCACCGAGCCCTGGCCGACGTTCCCCTGGTGGTCGTAGATCTGCTCGACGATCAGACGGCCGCTGACCGGCTCATAGGCCAGCACGCCCCAGCCCGACCCCTGCGTGGTCGCCGACGCCTTGGTCAGCTGGGCCTTGAAACCGGCGAAGGAGCCGAAGGACTCGGCGATGGCGTCCGCGAGGTCGCCCACGCCGTCCGCCGCGAGCGGCTCGCCGCCGCCGTCGCCGGTCATGTTCTGCCAGTAGATGGAGTGCAGGATGTGGCCGGAAAGGTGAAAGGCCAGGTTCTTCTCCAGGCCGTTGATCGCGCCCCAGGTCTCCTTGTCGCGCGCCTCCGCCAGCTGTTCGAGGGTGTCGTTCGCGCCCTTCACATACGCCGCGTGGTGCTTGTCGTGGTGCAGCTCGATGATCTCCGGGCTGATCACGGGCGCGAGCGCGGAGTAGTCGTAGGGAAGTTCCGGGAGTGTGTAGACGGCCATGACGATCGATCCCCTCCGAGCTTATTGCAACCAACTTGCAAGTGCACGCTACCAGCAGCAATCCCGGAAGGCAGGCCCAGGGCACACGAAAGGCCCTCGCGAGAGGCGGCCAGCGGACCGCCCCACACGAGGGCCTTGGGAACTCAGTGCGTCGTCTCTGTGCGTCAGCGGCGCAGCAGCTTCGCCGCCAGCCGCCCCCACCAGGCCTTCTGGTGCGCGTACCCCACCGCGGCGAGCGCCAGCACGAGCCCGCCGGTGAAGTACAGCTGCACCCGCGTGTCACGCTCCAGCGCCATCAGCACGAAGATCGCGGCCATCCCCGCCAGCGCGGCCACGGTCAGGTACGGGAACAGCCACATCCGCACCACGAGCCGCTCGCGGTTCCGACGCCGGAGGATCAGCTGGGACACCCCGATGAAGATCCAGACGACCAGGATCATCGCGCCGATCATGTTCAGCAGCCAGCTGAAGATCGTGTCCGGGTACCAGTAGCTGAGCAGCACGCACAGGAACCCGAAGAACGACGAGGCCAGCACCGCCAGGCGCGGCACCCCGCCGCTGACCCGGCTCAGCGCCCGCGGCCCCTGTCCGCGCTCGACCAGCGAGTAGGTGATGCGGGACGCGCCGTAGATGTTGGCGTTCATCGCGGACAGCAGCGCGACCAGGATGACCACGTTCATGATCTGGCCCGCGCCGGGGATGCCCAGGTGGTCGAGGGCGGCGACGTACGGGCCCTTCTCGGTGACCGCCGGGTCGTTCCACGGCACCAGGGTGACGATGACCGCCATCGAGCCGACGTAGAAGACCGCGATCCGCCACATCGCCGTGCGCACGGCCTTGGCCACGCCCTGGACGGGGTTCTCGGACTCGGCCGCCGCGATGGTGACCGTCTCCAGGCCGCCGTACGCGAAGACCGAGGCGAGCAGGCCGAGTACGAGCCCCTCGCTGCCGTTGGGCAGCAGGCCGTGCTCACCGGTGAGGTTGCTGAGGCCGGGGGAGTCCGAGCCGGGCAGTACGCCGATGATCGCCAGCGTGCCGAGGCCCAGGAAGAGCACGATCGCGCCGATCTTGAGCGCGGCGAACCAGAACTCGAACTCGCCGAAGTTCTTCACGGCGGCCAGGTTGGTGGCGCAGAACACCAGCATGAACAGGGCGACCCAGGCCCACTCGGGCGTGCCGGGCAGCCAGCCGGTGACGATCTTCGCGGCGCCGATGGCCTCCAGGCCGACGGCGACGCAGAGCAGGATCCAGAACCCCCAGCCCGCCGCGAAGCCCGCCCACGGGCCCAGCGCGCGCTCGGCGTGCGCGGAGAACGAGCCCGACGAGGGGTTGGCGGCCGACATCTCGCCGAGCATCCGCATCACGAGCATGACCAGCAGCCCGGAGATCGCGTACGCGACGACGATGGAGGGACCGGCGGCGGCGATGCCCGCGCCGGATCCGACGAAGAGCCCGGCGCCGATCACGCCGCCGAGGGCGATCATCGAGAGGTGCCGCTGCTTGAGGCCGTTCGACAGCGGTGAACCGCCGGGGCTGGAGGAGGCCGGAGCGTCCTTTTCGCCGTCAATCGCCTCGGAAGTGAGGGTTGTCCGAGTCATGGTATGGCGTTGTCCAGTACGTGAGATGACATGCAGGGCGGGCCAGTCTGCGACGCGCGTTCGCTGGAGCGTCCACGCAGACCGATATCCGGACACCGTGGCTACGCACCGTGCGCACGCGCGCACGTGCGCGCCCGTGGGGTACTGCCGGGATTTGGCGAGAATCTACAGTCTCACCTGGAGGAAACCATCTACGCAAAAAGAACATAAGGAGTCCAGTCCCAAGTGACGAGCATCACTCGCCCTCTCACCCGCCCTCCATGCACTTCCCGACCTTTGTGCACACCCCACCAAGTCGCCAAGCCCCGCTTTGTGGACGGCTGATGGCGAGCGGAACTCCACCAGTGGGCTAGCGTCACGCTGTCCCCTAGTCCTAGCCACGGCCACAGCCGTAGCCCCTAGCCGGTCCGACCGACCCTGGAGCCCGTATGACCACCGCTGCCCTCACCACGCGCCCCGGCCAGGTGCTCGCCGACCTGCTGCCCGCCACCCGCGTCCGGGACATCGCGCTCGTGTTCGGCGGCGCCGCGCTCACCGGCGCCGCGGCCCAGCTCGTGGTGCCCGTTCCGGGCTCACCGGTGCCGGTCACCGGGCAGACCTTCGCCGCCCTGCTGGTGGGCACCGCGCTCGGCGCCCGCCGCGGCTTCCTCTCGCTCGGCCTCTACCTCATGGTGGGCATGGCGGGCGTGCCGTGGTTCGCCCAGGCGGAGTCCGGCGTGGCGATCCCGACCCTCGGCTATGTCATCGGCATGCTGCTCGCCGCGACCATGGTGGGCGCCCTGGCCCGGCGCGGCGCGGACCGCTCCCCGTGGCGGATGGCGGGCGCGATGGCACTCGGCTCCCTGGTGATCTACGCGGTCGGCGTCCCGTACCTGATGCTGGCCACCGGCAACTCGCCGGGCTGGGCCCTGGAGAAGGGCCTGGTCCCCTACCTGGTCGGCGACGCGCTGAAGGCGGCGCTGGCGATGGGCGCGCTCCCGGCCGCCTGGAGACTGCTCGGCCGCCGCGGCTGACCCCCGCCGCGTCTGAACCCCTGCCGAGGCTGCCCCTGCCGCGCCCGGACCCGGCCGGACCTGACCGAGCCGACCCGGACGCGGCCCGGCGCCTCGGGGCATGCCACACTCGGTGCATGCGCGTGTACCTCGGTTCCGACCATGCCGGATACGAACTCAAGAACCACCTCGTCGAGTGGCTCAAGACCAACGGCCACGACCCCGTCGACTGCGGCCCCCACATCTACGACGCCCAGGACGACTACCCCCCGTTCTGCCTGCGCGCCGCCGAGCGGACCGCGGCCGACGGCGACAGCCTCGGCATCGTGATCGGCGGCTCCGGCAACGGCGAGCAGATCGCCGCGAACAAGGTGAAGGGCGTCCGCTGCGCCCTGGCCTGGAGCGAGCAGACCGCGGCGCTCGGCCGCGAGCACAACAACGCCAACGTCGTCTCCATCGGCGGCCGGATGCACACGCTCGACGAGGCGGTGAAGTTCGTCGAGGTCTTCCTCGCGACCCCGTACTCGAACGAGGAGCGCCACACCCGCCGCATCGACATGCTCTCGGCCTACGAGACGACCGGCGAGCTCCCGCCGATCCCGGCCCACCACCCGCAGCAGCAGGACTGACGCCCCTCGGGGGGCTGGCAACGCACTCGTGACGAGAACGAGGACGAGAACGAGGACGACGAGGAGGAGGACCCGTGCCTGAGGGGCACACCATCCACCGCCTGGCGGCCGACCACCGGGAACGCTTCCTGGACCGGCCGACCCGCGTCACCAGCCCCCAGGGCAAGTTCTCCGACAGCGCGGCCCTGCTGGATGGCCAGCGGCTCACCGAGGCCGAGGCGCACGGCAAACACCTCTTCCTCGGCTTCGCCGACACCGGCTGGGTGCATATCCACCTCGGCCTGTTCGGCAAGCTCGGCTTCGGGGCCGCCCCCGCGCCCCCGCCCGCCGACACCGTACGACTGCGGCTGCGCACCAGCACGGCCTACGCCGACCTGCGCGGCCCCACCACCTGCGCCCTGATCACGGACGCCGAGAAGCAGGCGATACACGACCGCCTCGGCCCCGACCCGCTGCGCGACGACGCCGCCGACGGCGACGGAGCAGACCGGGCCTGGCGGCGTGTCTCCCGCTCCCGTACGACGATCGCCGCCCTGCTCATGGACCAGAAGGTGATCGCGGGCGTCGGCAACGTCTACCGCGCCGAAGTGCTGTTCCGGCACGGCATCGACCCGTACCGCACGGGCCGGGACCTGACACACGCCGAGTGGACGTCCATCTGGTCCGACCTGGCCGCCCTGATGCGCGAGGGCGTACGCCACAACCGCATCGACACCGTACGGCCCGAGCACACGCCCGAGGCGATGGGCCGCCCGCCGCGCGTGGACGACCACGGCGGCGAGGTGTACGTGTACCGCAGAGCCGACCAGCCCTGCCACATCTGCGGCGACGAGATCCGCACCGCCGACCTCGCCGCCCGCAACCTCTTCTGGTGCCCCACCTGCCAACGACGGTGACCCGGCGCGGTCAGAACCCGTGCGGCAGCCATGGCGCGAGGGCCGACCCGAACGCCACCGACGCCTGCCCCAGAGCCCCGTCCCGCAGCTCCCGCACCCGCCCGGCGGCGGCCAGCGACAGCAGCGGCACACCGCCGAGATACGCCGCGCCCAGCTCCCGTACGGACAGCGCCACATCCGCCGCGTCCTCGGTGCGCACACAGGACGCGCCCTTCGCGTCGCCGGTCAGCCGCCAGCGCCCGGCGTTCCAGGGGCAGAAGGCGTCCGCCACCTCGAACACCACGTCCACCGGCGTCTGATAGGTACGCGCCTCCAGCGCGGCCCCGACCTCCACAAGCCGCACATACAGCGCGTCCCGCAGCCGGACACCGCACCGCCGCACATCGGACACCATCTGCAGCCAGGCGTCGTCGACGGGCCGGTTCTGCAACCGGATCCGGGAGCTCAGGTCCAGCTCGAAGAAGTAGCGCAGCAGCGCGGCGTACGCGGCCGGGTCCAGCGCCTCCAGATCGCGCACCGTCGCCGAGCCCTGGGGGCTGGCCAGCTCCGTCCACTCGGGTGTCACGCTGAACCGCGCGTACCCGACGACCTCGCCCCCACGGCCGTCCCGCCCCCCACGCTCGGCCAGCAGGCACTGCACCGGCGACGCCCCGTTCCGTTCCCCCGGCGGGTCGAGCAGCCCCCGCCGCTCCCAGGGGGCCACCCGCGCCAGCATGCCGGGACGGCCCCTGACCAGCCGCGCGTACACCGCCTCACACGCCTCAAGCGCCTCAGCGGGCGGGACCAGTCGCAGCCGTACGTCGTCCGTCCCCTCCGGCACGGACAGCCGCACCCGGTCGGTCTCGATCTCGGCCAGCATCTGCTGGGTCGCCGCGCCGTACCCGAACCGGCCGTAGATCGCGGGCTCGGACGCGGTCAGGACCGCCAGCGGCTCACCCAGCGCCCGTACGTCGTCCAGCTGCCGCCGCATCAGCGCGCTGAGCAGCCCCCGCCGCCGATGGGTCGGCTTGACCCCGACCATCGTCACCCCGGCCGACGGCACCAGGGCGCCTCCGGGAACCGCCAGCGAGAACGGGAACGACCCGGCCCCCGCGACGACCTCGGGACCGTCCCAGACCCCGAGCGACCGCTCGGGGACGGTCGAAGCGAGAGCGAACGCCCGGTTCTCGTCCTCCTCCCGTACCCCTCCGAACGCCAGCTCCAGATTGCCGAACCAGGAGTCCCAGTCACCGGGATCGAGTACGCGTACATCCATCGTCGTCATCTGCCATGCGTATCAGTGCGCGGACGCCCCCAGCGAGGCAATTTCACGCGACCGCGGGCCGTCCCAGAGGGGGACAACCAGGACCTCCTGTGCGAAGCCGCACGCCGGGTGGATAGGGTCCACGAGCAATGACACGACGACAGGGACGACAGCGCGGCCCCCGAGACCGCGCGGCAGCCGACACGATCCCGGCCCGGCTGCGCAAGCGGATGCACCGGGCCCGTATCGCGCTGCGCAAATCCGGCGTCGACTACTTCCGCGGCGACGGCTCCGACTGGGTGGCCCTGGCCGGGCTGCTGCTCTCGGTCCCGGCGATCACCGCGGGCACGCTCGCCGCGCCGCTGTGGTTCTCGCCCGCGCTGCTCGTGCTGCCGATCGTCGCGGGCGGTCTGCTGCTGCGCCCCGCCAGCCTGATCGGGCTCTACGGAGTGGTCGGCGCGGCCCTGATCCTGGAGTCCGTCCACCTGGGCCCTTATACGGAGGGCCATGACACGGTGACTCCGGGCGTCGTCCTGACGGTCGCCGCCTGCGGCTTCTTCGGCCTGGTCATCGCGCAGTTCCGCAGCCGGGTCGGAGTGCCCTGGCGGCGCGGCCACACCATGCTCTTCGACCTGCGCGAACGCATCCGGGTCCAGAGCAAGCTGCCCAAACTGCCCACCGGCTGGCACCGCGAGATGGCCCTGCGCCCGGCGGGCGGCCAGTCCTTCTCGGGCGACTTCGTGGTGGCCGCCCGCACCAACGGCGGCCGCACCCTGGAGATCGTCCTCACCGACGTCTCCGGCAAGGGCATGGACGCGGCGTCCCGCGCCCTGCTCCTGTCCGGCGCGTTCGGCGGCCTGCTGGGCTCGCTGCCGCCGCACGCCTTCCTCCCGGCCGCCAACGGCTATCTGCTCCGCCAGGACTGGGAAGAGGGCTTCGCGACGTCCATTCACCTCGCCCTGGACCTGGACTCCGGCGACTACGAACTCCTCACCGCGGGCCACCCGCCCGCCATCCAGCTGCACGCGGGCAGCGGCCGCTGGGAGGAGAAGGCCGCCGAAGGGCCGCTGCTCGGCGTCTACGACGGCGCGCAGTTCGACCCGGTCAAGGGGACCCTGCGCCCCGGCGATGTGCTGATGCTGTTCACGGACGGCCTGGTCGAGACCTCCGACCGGGACATCGCCGAGGGCATAGACCGCCTCACCGGCGAGGCGGACCGCTATGTGACGGGCGGCTTCCGGGGCGCGGCCTGGCACCTCATCGAGGCGGTGGCCAAGGACGTCAACGACGACCGGGCCCTGCTCCTGCTGACCCGCGACGCGTGACAGCCGTCGCTGCATCAGGCCCAGCCGCTACACCAGGCCCAACCGGTGCACCAGCCACCCGACGGCCGCCACGGTCAGCACCGTACTGGTGAGCACCCACCGCCCCCGCAGCCACCGGGCCACCCGAGGCGAGGCCTTCCGGGCCCACGCCTCCCGTCGCACCGCCCAGGCCGCGCGGACCGGGGCGGTCTTGGACCGCAGGGCGACCGCGAGCAGCAGCCCGAGCAGACAGTAAACGATCAACAACGCCGAAGCGCCCCGCCTTCATGCGTCAGGTCCTGGCCGGTTTCCCCAGGGATCGTAGCCCCTCACGCAACCCGGCCCCTCACCGTGTGTAGCGGACCACCGCCATGGTGTGACCTGGTTCACATGCGCGACCTGTCACGTCCGGCACGCGTCACTTGTCACCTGGGCGTCACCGGCACCGAAGGCCGGTGCCCGATTACAGGAGACCGAGATGAGCAACGGCATGAGCAGGGGCGACGGCCGCCGCATCGTCGTGCTGGGCGCGGGCTACACGGGCATGTTCAGCGCCATCCGCCTCGCCCGCCGGACCCGCCGGACCGGAGTGAAGATCACCCTGGTGAACGCCTCCAGCCGGTTCGTCGAGCGGCTGCGGATGCACCAGATCGCCGCCGGGCAGGAGCTGGCCAACCACCAGATCCCCCGCCTGCTGGAGGGCACCGGCGTCACCTTCGTCCAGGGCACCGCCACGGCCATCGACCCCGAGGCCCGGCGGATCACCGTCGACGGCGCCGACGTCCTCGAGTACGACACGCTCGTCTACGCGCTGGGCAGCTCGACCGACACCGGCACGGTCCCCGGCGCCGACGCCCACGCGTACACCCTCAACACCCCCGAGACCGCCGGCCGGTTCGCCGCGCGGCTCACCGAGGTCGCCGCGCACGGGGGCACGGTCACCGTCTGCGGCGGCGGCCTGACCGGCATCGAGGCGGCGACCGAGGTCGCCGAGAGCCACCCCGGCCTGAACGTCACGCTGATCAGCCTGGACGAGCCCGGCGGCATGATGGGCGACAAGGCCCGCGCCTACGTCCACCGCGCGCTGGACCGCCTCGGCGTCACCCTGGTCACCGGCGTCCAGGTCACCAAGGTGCTGCCCGACGGCGTCGAGCTGAGCGACGGCAGGCTCGTCCGCTCCGACGCCTGCCTGTGGACCACCGGAGTCAAGGTGCCGCCGCTCGCCGCCGACGCCGGGATCGCCACCGACGGCCGCGGCCTCATCCTGGTCGACGGCACCCTGCGGTCGGTGTCCCACCGGGACGTGCACGCCATCGGCGACGCCGCCGCCGTACGCCTGGCCTGGGGGCAGATCCACGGCACCTGCCAGAGCGGCCTGCCCACCGCCCAGTACACCGCCGACGCCATCGCGCGGCTCGTCCGCGGCAAGACCCTCAAGCCGTTCCGCTTCGGCTACTTCCACCAGCCGGTCAGCCTCGGCCGCCGGGACGCCGTCATCCAGTTCACCAAGGCCGACGAAACCCCGCGCCGCCTGCGCCTCACCGGCCGGAGCGCCGTCGCGTACAAGGCGATGATCAGCGGCAGCCCGCTCAAGACCTACCGGTTCAGCAAGCGCGTGAACGTCACCACCATCCTCTCCAAGGGCGGCCGCGCCACGCGCAGGCCAGCGGTATGACCACTGCACTGGACCCCGGCGCCGTGGCCGCGGATTTGCCGCTCTGGTCACGGCGCTGGCAGCATGACCGCATGGTCGACGCCGAAGCCGCGAACACCAACTCCTCAGCCGCGCAAGCGAGTTCCGCGAACGCGGGAGCCACAGCCGCGCAAGCCACGGGCACCAGTCCCGCAGCCGGAGCCCCAGCCGGAGCCACAGCCGCGCGAGGCCCCGCCCAGGACCCCGGCATCGACCCGTGCGTCGAACACCGCAGGCTGCTGTTCGCCACGGCCTACCGGATGCTGGGCAGCGTCACCGACGCCGAGGACGTCGTCCAGGACGCGTGGCTGACCTGGCGGACCGTGGACCGCGACACGGTCCGCCACCCCAAGGCCTATCTGGTGCGCACGGTCACCAACCTCGCGCTGAACCGCCTCACTTCCGCGCGCGCCACCCGCGAGACCTACGTCGGCCCGTGGCTCCCCGAGCCCCTGCTGACGTCCCCCGACATCGCCACGGAGACCGAATTGGCCGACTCCGTCTCCACCGCCATGCTGGTCGTGCTGGAAACCCTCAGCCCCGTCGAACGCGCCGTCTTCCTGCTCCGTGAGGTCTTCGGTTACTCGCACGCCGAGATCGCCGAGACCATCGAACGCCCCGAGCCGACGGTCCGCCAGATCGCCCGCCGCGCCCGCGCGCACGTGCAGGCCCGCCGCCCCCGTTTCGACGCGGACCAGGCCCGGCGGCAGCAGGTGACCGCCCAGTTCCTCAAGGCCTGCGCGGGCGGCGACCTGAACGCCGTCATGGAACTGCTCGCCCCCGACGTCACCGCCTGGTCCGACGGCGGCGGCAAGGTCACCGCGGCCCGCCGCCCGCTGCACGGCGCCGACCGCGTCGCACGCTGGTTCCTCGGCTTCCTCGCCAAGCCCGAACTGGCCGCCCTGGCCATGAAGCCAGCCGTCATCAACGGCGAACTGGGCATCCTGGCCACCCTCCACGGCCACACCGTCGGCGCCGTCTCCTTCGACCTCGCCGACGACCGCGTCCAGCACCTCCGTTTCCAGGTCAACCCCGACAAACTCGCGGGCCTCGCCCCCGACAACAGCCTGGCGCGCCAGCCCCGCACACGCGTTATGTTGCCAGGGCGAAGCGAGAAGTGAGGGGGCGCAGTGGGACAGTTGACCGTCGCCGAGGTCGAGGCCATCGCACGCGCGGCGCACGCCGGGCAGACCGACAAGGCCGGGCGCCCGTACGCCGAGCATCTGGCGGCCGTGGCCGACGGCGTACGCGCACGGGGCGGGTCGCCGGAACAGGTCGCCGCCGCCTGGCTGCATGACGCCTTGGAGGACGGCGCGTTGAGCGAGGAGTGGCTCGCGGCGGCCGCGCTGGCGCAGCGGACCAAGGACGTCGTGCGGGCGTTGACCAAGCGGAGCGGGGAGGAACCGCGGGCGTACGCGCGGCGGATTCTCGCGACACCGGGGGCGCTGCTCGTCAAGGAGGCCGACCTCGCGCACAACGCCGACCCGGCGCGCCTCGCCGCACTGTCCGACGAGGCGACCAGGGAGCGGCTCACGCGGAAGTACGCGGCGATGCGGCGGTACCTCGGACTGGCGGACGGGGCGCGCGAGTCGTAGCGGAAGCACGACAGCCGCGGCGGAAGCGCGACAGGGGAGCCGAGCCCGGATCCGGCGTCTCAAGAGCGCTTGAACGCCCAGTCCAGCCGGGGTTCGACGGCGAACCGGAACAACCGGCGCACCGGCGGTGTGCACAGCGCCGTCACGATGACTCCGGCCAGCAGCGTGATGAGGACCGCGCCCAGCGGGGTGTGCACCCAGCCTTGGTCGTACCAGTCCCAGAACCCGGCGCCCTGGACGAGCAGGCCGTGCAGGAGATACCCGTACAGTGTGCCCGTGCCCAGCGCCGTGAACCACATGTGGCGACGGGGCGCCCAGGCCAGGAAGCACGCGACGAGCAGCAGGGAACAGACGAACAGGCCGAGGGACATCAGCACACCGGTACCCCAGGAGACACCCAACTCCTGGGCGCTCTCGCGGTGGTAGAACCACTTGACGTTCATCCGGGTCGCGGCCCAGTAGGCGAACACCAGGGCGGACGCGAAGACCGGCACGGCCAGCAGCCGCACCTCGCGGCGGCGTACCCGCTGGAAGTGCTCGGGCTTCAGATGCAGGCCGATGACGAAGAACGGCAGAAACTGCAGCACCCGGTGCAGGTCGAAGTCCCGGCCGATGCTGGGCGAGACGGAGGCCAGTACGGCGATGCCGAGCGCCAGCGGCACCGGCCAGCGCACGAGCCGCCACAGCGGCGTGGTCAGCCGCCAGACGAACAACGCGGCCAGGAACCAGGTGAGATACCAGGGGTCGAGCAGGCTGATCGGATGGTTCGGGGCGTCGCCCGCCCAGCGCTTGAAGAGGCTGTACGCGACCTCGAACACGACGTAGGGGACCAGGACTCCGGTCACCAGGCGCTTGAGCCGGTCCGGTCTGAGGTCGAAGCCGCGGGAGAAGTAGCCGGAGATCAGGATGAAGGCCGGCATGTGGAAGGCGTACACGGCCATGTAGAGCGCCGTGGCGGCGCGGCTGTCCGCCATCAGGGGCGACCAGGCGTGCCCCAGGGCCACCAGCACGATGGCCAGGTATTTGACGTTGTCGAAGTACGCGTCCCGCTGCTTCACGGGCCTGGTGCCCCGGACCTCGCCCCGGAATCCGCCGGGGGAGACGATCCGCGGCCGCCCGGTGTTCTTTTCTGCGGTGGTGGTGGCGGCGTGGAACATCTGGGAAACCCTAGTGCCGTAAAAGCGAATCCGTAAAACGTGTTCACAGGGTGTGTTTATGTGCTGGTGACATTCCGACGAACGGGAAGTCGACATAGCGACTGCGATACATCTGGAGTGCGCTCGACCGGGTTGCTATGTCCAGGTTTGCGAGGGTCAATACGGGCATAGTGCCCGCAAGTGGCTTCGGTGATAATTCCCGAGTATTCGCGCGTCCGGGGCTCCAGGGTGTGCCTGCCCAGACAAATCGAATTCGCCTGCGAGCACACCCTGAGGCGGGCGGTCGAATTCGCTCTCACGAGCATCTGTCGAAATTCCGTACGTATGCCGGGTCGAGCGGGTGCGGCCCGCGGTGTTCGTGCGGAAGGTGCGCGGAGGGTATGCGGAGGGTGCGCGGAGGCACCCGGCGTTGACCCGACGTTCTGTCACCAGCCGCATAGGCCAGGCGGGTTGGTGGCACGATGGTTCTGGCGGGGGTGTGCGGGGAAGCGCGCCTCGCGGCCGGGAGAGCGAACCGACCTAGGGTGTGATCAGTGTGGCCATTTCACTGTCAGTGGTGTTGCTGTTGGCGATCATTCTGGTGGTGCTGATCCGCGGCGGGTCGCTGAAGGCGGGCCCCGCGATCGTCGCGGCGCTCTTCGGCTTCTTCCTGGCCTCGACCGACATGGCCCCGTCGGTCAACCGCTTCCTCAACTCGATAGCGGAGACGATCAACGAGATCAGCTTCTGAGACGACTCCGGCCCGGCTCGGCGCCGTACGCGCGCTCCTCGCGACGTACGGCACCGGCCGGGCCGGAGACTTTTGGAGCGGGTGACGGGAATCGAACCCGCGTAGCCAGTTTGGAAGACTGGGGCTCTACCATTGAGCTACACCCGCACACGCGGCACCGCGAGTCCTCAAGGGAGCGAACCCCCGCATGCGGACCGCGGTACGAGGAGCATCGTAGCGGGTCGACGCCCCGCGGCGCACACCCCCTCCACGAGCCCCTGACAAGCCCCTGCCAGCGCGGACCCCCGGCGCGGCGGGCTCGCCGACAATGCGGGAGCCGCACCGGCCACGGGCATGTACCCTACGTGTCGCACCGACGGGGTGTGGCGCAGCTTGGTAGCGCGTCCGCTTTGGGAGCGGAAGGCCGTGGGTTCAAATCCCGCCACCCCGACCACTGGCAAGATCGCTTCAAGATCGCTTTTTGGGACGCGTACCCGCTGCGGTTACTATGCAAGCTGCGCGCCCGTGTGTCTCTGTTCTGATCCGTTCCGATCCGAGTGTCTTCCGGGCGACGCGCATCCGCTGCAGCTCTCTGGCTCAGCAGAACCCAAAGCAGTCAGCCACAAGGAGACCGAACCGTGAAGAGCGCCGTGGAGACCCTGAACCCGACTCGGGTTCGGCTCACTGTCGAGGTGCCCTTCGAGGAGCTCAAGGACAGCCTCGACGCGGCGTACAAGAAGATCAACCAGCAGGTCACGGTGAAGGGCTTCCGCAAGGGCAAGATCCCGGCCCGCGTCATCGACCAGCGGTTCGGCCGCGGTGCGGTGCTGGAGGAGGCCGTCAACGACGCCCTCCCGAAGTTCTACACCGAGGCGGTCAACGAGGGTGAGCTGAACGTACTCGGCCAGCCCGAGGTCGACATCACCGAGCTGAAGGACGGCGAGCTGCTGGCCTTCACCGCCGAGGTCGACGTCCGCCCGACCATCGAGATCCCGGACTACTCCGGCATCGAGGTCGAGGTCGACGCCGTCGAGGTCACCGACGAGGACGTCGAGAAGTCGGTGGAGCAGCTCCGTGAGCGCTTCGCCTCCACCACCCCGGTCGAGCGCGCCGCCGCCGAGGGCGACGTCCTCACCATCGACCTGCAGGCCAAGGTCGACGGCGAGGTGCTGCCCGACGGCGTCGCCGACGGTGTCTCGTACACCATCGGCTCCGGCGAGCTCCTCGACGGCATCGACGAGGCCGTGACCGGCCTGGAGGCCGGGGCTGAGGCCACCTTCACCTCCGAGCTGAAGGGCGGCAGCGCCGAGGGCAAGGAGGCCGAGGTCACCGTCAAGGTCACCCAGGTCGCCGCCCGCGAGCTGCCCGAGCTGGACGATGACTTCGCGCAGCTGGCCAGCGAGTTCGACACCCTGGACGAGCTCAAGGCCGACAGCCGCAAGCGCCTCGAGAACATGAAGCAGTACGACCAGGCCACCCAGGCCCAGGAGCGGGTCCTCGAGAAGCTCCTCGAACTGGTCGAGGTCCCCGTCCCCGAGAAGCTCCTCGAGGACGAGGTCAACACCCGCAAGCACAACCTGGAGAACCACCAGCTCGCCCAGATGGGCATGGACCTCGAGGGCTACCTCAAGATCCAGGGCAAGACGGTCGAGGAGTTCGAGGCCGAGACCAGCGAGCAGGCGGTCAAGGGCATCAAGACGCAGTTCGTCCTGGACGAGCTCGTCAACAAGGAGAAGCTGAACGTCAACCAGGAGGAGCTCACCGAGCACCTCATGCGGCGCGCCCAGTCCTCCGGCATGAGCCCCGACCAGTTCGCCCAGGCCGTCGTCGAGGGCGGCCAGGTGCCGATGCTCGTCGGCGAGGTCGCCCGCGGCAAGGCCCTCGCGGTCGTCGTCGAGGCCGCCACGGTCAAGGACACCAAGGGCGAGCTCGTCGACCTGTCCGACGACGAGGACGAGGTCGAGACCGCCGCCGAGACGGTCGAGGCCGTGACGGACGGCGAGCCCGCCGAGGCCGCCGAGGCCGCCGCGGCCGACCAGGCTGAGGACAAGGCCGAGGAGAAGAAGGAGGCCTGAGCCTCCCGGTCTCCGATCGTGTACGAGGGGCTCCGGACGCACTGCGCGCCCGGAGCCCCTCGCCGTACCCGGCCCGTGCGGCCCGGTGACCCTGCGCTCACAGCGAACAGTTCCCTGTGCGGGATGGCACCCGCCTGCCTGCGCGTTAGGGTCCATAACTACGAGGGCAGGGGAGTCCCCGAAGCCGCCCGGAGCGGCGCGACGCGGGGGGCCCAGGCCCCGACCGAAGACGTGAGACGGCCCAACACCGTCGCAAGACGAGCAGGTGGATACGTGACGAATCTGATGCCCTCCGCCGCCGGCGAGCCTTCCATCGGTGGTGGCCTCGGCGACCAGGTCTACAACCGACTGCTCAACGAGCGGATCATCTTCCTCGGCCAGCCGGTCGACGATGACATCGCCAACAAGATCACCGCGCAGTTGCTGCTGCTGGCCGCGGAGCCGGACAAGGACATCTACCTCTACATCAACAGCCCCGGCGGCTCGATCACCGCGGGCATGGCGATCTACGACACCATGCAGTACATCAAGAACGACGTCGTGACGATCGCCATGGGCATGGCCGCGTCGATGGGCCAGTTCCTGCTCAGCGCGGGCACGCCGGGCAAGCGCTTCGCGCTGCCGAACTCCGAGATCCTGATCCACCAGCCCTCCGCCGGCCTCGCCGGTTCCGCGTCGGACATCAAGATCCACGCGGAGCGGCTGCTGCTGACCAAGAAGAAGATGGCGGAGCTGACCGCCTTCCACACCGGGCAGACCGTCGAGCAGATCACCCGCGACTCGGACCGCGACCGCTGGTTCGACCCGCAGGAGGCCAAGGAGTACGGCCTGATCGACGAGGTCATGCCCACGGCTTCAGGCGTACCGGGCGGCGGCGGCACCGGGGCCTGAGCCCCAGCGTCCCGAGCCGACCCCCAGCCCCCTTCAGGAGACCCCAGTGAACGACTTCCCCGGCAGCGGCCTCTACCAGCGCGGCCAGGCCGAGTACACCGGCCCGCGCGCCGAGTCGCGTTACGTCATCCCGCGCTTCGTCGAGCGCACCTCGCAGGGCGTGCGCGAGTACGACCCGTACGCGAAGCTCTTCGAGGAGCGCGTGATCTTCCTCGGCGTGCAGATCGACGACGCCTCCGCCAACGACGTCATGGCGCAGCTGCTGTGCCTGGAGTCGATGGACCCCGACCGTGACATCTCCGTCTACATCAACAGCCCCGGCGGCTCCTTCACGGCGCTCACGGCCATCTACGACACCATGCAGTTCGTGAAGCCGGACATCCAGACGGTCTGCATGGGCCAGGCCGCGTCGGCCGCCGCGGTCCTGCTGGCCGCCGGTACGCCGGGCAAGCGCATGGCGCTGCCGAACGCCCGCGTGCTGATCCACCAGCCGTACAGCGAGACCGGCCGCGGCCAGGTCTCCGACCTGGAGATCGCGGCGAACGAGATCCTCCGGATGCGTTCGCAGCTGGAGGAGATGCTGGCCAAGCACTCCAGCACGCCGATCGAGAAGATCCGCGATGACATCGAGCGCGACAAGATCCTCACCGCCGAGGACGCGCTGTCCTACGGCCTGATCGACCAGATCATCTCCACCCGGAAGATGAACAACGGCGCGGTCGTCTGAGCCGCCGTCTGACGCGGCACAGCGGCGCCTGCCTTCCCTTGGCGCGGTTCGCGACACGGTTCACGTCACAGCGAACCGCGCCAAGGGGGGCCCGAACGGGGGGCCAGGCAAGGTACCGTCGGATACAGGCACCAGGAGCCGCCGAACTCAGCGGCTCCCAGGCGATTGGGGAAGCACCTCGTGGCACGCATCGGTGACGGCGGCGATCTGCTCAAGTGCTCGTTCTGCGGGAAGAGTCAGAAGCAGGTCAAAAAGCTCATCGCAGGCCCCGGTGTGTACATCTGCGACGAGTGCATCGACCTCTGCAACGAGATCATCGAGGAGGAGCTCGCGGAGACCAGCGAGGTGCGGTGGGAGGAACTCCCCAAGCCCCGCGAGATCTACGAGTTCCTGGAGGGGTACGTCGTCGGGCAGGAGCCCGCGAAGAAAGCCCTCTCGGTCGCGGTGTACAACCATTACAAGCGGGTCCAGGCCGGTGAGAACGGCGGGTCCCAAGGGCGTGAGGACGCCATCGAGTTGGCGAAGTCCAACATCCTCCTGCTGGGTCCCACGGGCTCCGGCAAGACCCTCCTCGCCCAGACCCTGGCCCGCATGCTGAACGTCCCGTTCGCCATCGCCGACGCGACGGCGCTCACGGAGGCGGGCTACGTCGGCGAAGACGTCGAGAACATCCTGCTGAAGCTGATCCAGGCGGCGGACTACGACGTCAAGAAGGCCGAGACCGGCATCATCTACATCGACGAGATCGACAAGGTCGCCCGGAAGAGCGAAAACCCGTCGATCACGCGCGACGTCTCCGGCGAGGGCGTACAGCAGGCCCTGCTGAAGATCCTTGAAGGCACCACCGCCTCGGTCCCGCCCCAGGGCGGCCGCAAGCACCCGCACCAGGAGTTCATCCAGATCGACACGACGAACGTGCTGTTCATCGTGGGCGGCGCCTTCGCGGGCCTGGAGAAGATCATCGAGGGCCGGGCGGGCGCCAAGGGCATCGGCTTCGGCGCGACCATCCACTCCAAGCGGGAGCTGGAGGAGAAGGACCAGTTCCAGGACGTCATGCCGGAGGACCTGGTCAAGTTCGGGATGATCCCCGAGTTCATCGGCCGCCTCCCGGTCATCACCTCGGTCCACAACCTCGACCGCGAGGCCCTGCTCCAGATCCTCGTCGAGCCGCGCAACGCACTCGTCAAGCAGTACCAGCGCCTCTTCGAACTCGACGGCGTGGAGCTGGACTTCGAACGCGAGGCGCTGGAGGCCATCGCGGACCAGGCGATCCTCCGCCAGACCGGCGCGCGCGGCCTGCGCGCCATCATGGAAGAGGTCCTCCAGGCGGTGATGTACGAGGTCCCGTCCCGCAAGGACGTGGCCCGCGTCGTCATCACAGCCGACGTCGTCCACTCGAACGTCAACCCGACCCTGGTCCCGCGCATCGTCGGCAAGAACGACGGACGGCACGAGAAGAGCGCGTAGCTCTCAGCGGTACGACGAAGGGGCGGGGGGGGCCGGGGGGCCCCCCCCCCCAAACGTGGGGGGGCGGCCCCCCGGGGCGCGGGTG
>NZ_JBTVYK010000049.1:0-51638 GCF_054788135.1 Streptomyces sp. O3 | reverse complement strand
GAGCTGGGCTTCACGGAGATCGCGCTCCACTGGCCGATCCCCGACTCGGACTTCGCGGCCGACCAGACCGTCTTCGAACGGATCGCTACGGAAGCGGTCACACAGCTCGGCTGAACGCTCACGATCGACTGGCTGCTCGGGACGCCGATCACCACCCTCATTAGGGCTTGCCCCCTCCCTCCTCTCGTGAAAGCCTGCAAGGCTTTGCTCGTCGAAAAGTGTTGGGGGAGAACATGATGATGCCGTCGGCAAACCCCGGGCAGGGCGGTAGGGACGAGAAGGTAGCCAGGCTGGCGGCAGGTTCCGCCAACTTCGGCCACCTCCTTGGCCATGAGCCGCTACTCGTGACACTCGGTTGTTCCGCGGAGTCCTACGTCCACGCGGACCCGCACGCCGCCATGTTCAAGTGCCGACTCTTCGGCGAGGTCATGGCGCGGCACCTGCTCGGGCTGGTCAACGTCACGGTGTCCAGCAACAAGCAGGTCCACCGAATCAGGGCTCTCGCCGATAACGGCGTACTCGTGCCACAGGTGCACGCGTGGTTCGAGGCGATCCGGACGACGGGCAACCGCGCGGTCCACGAGTACTACGCGAACGTCCGTGCCGCGCTGCAGGCCGTAGAGGCGTGTTTCCGGCTTGGCGACTGGCTGCACCGCTCTCTCACGCCGTCTGACACCACGCACCGGGTGTTCCTGGCTCCGGCCCGGCCCTCTGCCGCTCCCGTCCCCACCACAACCGCCGACCAGCAGGAGCTGGAGCAGCTCCGCGACGAGCTTGAGGCGTACCGTCGGCGGCTGGAGGAGGCGCGGCTTCGTTACGACGGTAAGCAGGACAGGCTAGAGCGGGAGCAGACCGCCCGAGCCCAGGCCGAAACCGAACTGGCGCAAGCCGAGGCGGAGCGCGCAACGCTCCATGACCTAGTCGCCGAACTCAGCGAACAGATCGACGAACTCACCGCGACAGCTCTGGAATCCCGCACAACGGCCCAGCCGCTGGACGGGGCGTCGAAGCGGGATGAGTTCATCTCGCATGCGCAGAAGGCCGCCCGGCCGCCGATGAACGAAGCGCAGGTACGCAAGGAGCTCGACAGGACCCTTGAGTTGGCGGGCTGGACCGTCCAGGAGGACAACTCGAAGAATCTCTTCGCCGGGCGGGGGGTCGCCGTGGCGGAGGTGTCCACGGCAGTCGGCCGCGCTGACTATCTTCTGTACGTCGACCAGCGTCTCGTGGGCGTCATAGAGGCCAAGAGGGAGGGCGCCGACCTGGAGGCGGCAATGCAGCAGGCGGCCCGCTATGCCACCGGTCTCACCCGCAGCCAGCAGCTCAGCGCTTGGCGTGCAAGCCTGGCCTTCCGCTATGTGTCGGACGGCAACACCGTTCGCTTCCACAATGCCCTCGACCCGTCCCCGCGTACCCGTGAGATCTTCGCCGTGCATCGTCCGGAGACGATCGCCCGCTGGATCGACGAGGCTGAGGCGGATCCGGCCGCGCCGACCCTGCGGGCACGTCTTCGTCGACTTCCGCAGACCTTCCTCGACCCTGACCCGCTCCGCCCCGCCCAGGTGACGGCGATCACCGGGCTGGAACGCTCACTGGCCAAGGACGACCCCCGCGCACTGATCCAGATGGCTACCGGAGCCGGCAAGACGTACACGGTGGTCAGCGAGAGCTACCGGCTTCTCAAGCACGCGGGTGCCAAGCGGGTGCTGTTCCTCGTGGACCGAAACAATCTGGGCACCCAGGCAGCGACAGAGTACGAGAATTACGACACCCCGGATGACGGTCGCAAGTTCACCGAGCTGTACGTCGCGCAACGGCTCGCCGGTGACACCGTCCTCGGTTCGGCAAACGTCGTAGTCTCCACGGTGCAGCGGCTGTGGCTGGCGCTGACCGGCCGACCGGTTCCCAGCGCGGACGATAACGACGAGGAGCTCGACGGCTACGACCTCGTGAAGGAACCGGTGGAGGTCGCCTACAACCCGGATCTTCCCCCGGAGACCTTCGACCTGATTGTGGTCGACGAGTGCCACCGCTCCATCTACGGCAAGTGGCGTGCGGTGCTGGAGTACTTCGACGCGCATCTGGTCGGTCTGACGGCCACGCCGGTCGCCCAGACTTTCGGCTTCTTCTTCCAGAATCTGGTCAGCGAGTACCCCTACGAGCAGGCGGTCGCCGACAGGGTCAACGTGGACTTCGACGTCTTCCGTATCCGCACCGAGCTCGCTGAGAACGGTGGCACGATCCCCGCGGAGACGGTCGTGCCGATGCGCGAGCGCAAGACCCGCCGGGAGCGATACCAGGAACTGGAGGACGATCTTGAGTGGAAGGCGTCCCAGCTGGGCCGCCAGGTGATCAGCAAGGGGCAGCTTAAGCTCGCGCTGGAGACGTTCCGTGACCGCCTGTTCACGGACATCTTCCCGCCGGTCGGTGACGGGGACATGCAGCGGTCACGTACCCACGTTCCCAAAACACTCATCTTCGCGGTGGATGACAACCATGCCGACGAGATCGTGCAGATGGTCCGGATGATCTTCGGGGAGGACGGCACCGACGACTTCTGCCGGAAGATCACGCACGCTGCGAAGCGGCCCGCCGAACTGATCAAGGCGTTCCGCAACAGCCCTGAAATGCGTATCGCGGTGACCGTCGACATGATCGCCACCGGGACGGACATCCCGCCGCTGGAGTGCGTCTTCTTCCTCCGTGACGTGAAAAGCTGGGCCTACTTCGAGCAGATGAAGGGCCGAGGTTCCCGGACCATCGACCCGGCGGAGTTCCAGGCAGTGACTCCAGATGCCAGGGTCAAGGAGCGGTTCGTGATCGTGGACGCGGTCGGCGTCACGGACTCTCCTCGCGTGGACGCTCGCCCGCTCAACCGGTCCACGGAGCGCAAGCTCCCACTGGAACGGCTGATGGCTAAGACCGCCGGACTCGCCATGACGGAGGACGAGATCGCCACCCTGGCCGGCCGCCTGGCCCGGTTGGACCACCAGCTGACTTCCGACGAGCAGACCGAGATCGAGGAACTCGCTGGCCAGCCCCTTCAGGAGATCGTCGGCGGCCTGGTGCGCGCCGTCGACCCCGACCAGCAGGAGCGCGCCCGCCGCATCGGCGGTCAGGAGCAGATCCGGCAGGACATGATCGAAGCGCTGAAGCCGATCGCTTCCAACAGCGAGCTGCGCACTCGACTGATGTCGATGCGCCGCGCTCACGACATCGTCATCGACGAGGTGAACGCGGACACCCTGACGGAAGCGAGGGGCGTCACGGCAGAAGAACTGGCCATGCGCCGCGTCACCTCGTGGCAGCAGTACCTCAAGGACCACCAGGACGAGATCGCCGCGTTCAACATCGCGTTCAGCGAGCGACGCGACCCGAAGGAGGTCTACCGCCGCCTACGCGACCTCGCGCGGCGCATCGAGCGTCCCCCGTTCCAGTGGACCCCGACGGGTCTGTATGAGGCGTACGTACAACTCGGCAAGGCGAGCGAGCGCCCTAGGGGCAAGGCCAGTGTGGTCGACCTCATCGGGCTGATCCGGTACGAGCTGGGCGTCGACCAGGAGGTTCGTCCCTATCGGACACTGGTGGAGGAACGCTATGCGGCCTGGCGAGCCCGGCAGGAGCAGTCGGGCGCGTCCTTCACCCCGGACCAGGTGTGGTGGCTCGACCGAATCGTGGACGTGATCGCGACAGACGCCGCGATCGAGCCGGACCAGCTCCGCGACGTACCCTTCATCGAGCGCGGTGGCGTGGACGGCTTCCTGAGGGACTTCGGAGCCGAGCGCGGGGCCGAGATACTGGATGAGATGGGACAGGAGCTGGGTGCGTGAGCGAAGGCGATCTTCCTTCGGAACTGCCGGAGGGATGGGCACGCGCCCGACTGGACGAAGTCGCCGAGGTGCAAGGCGGTATCCAAAAGCAGCAAAAGCGTCACCCGATCGAAAATAAATATCCGTTCCTTCGCGTTGCAAACGTCGCCAGCGGTCGGCTCGACCTCCGAGAAGTACACGAGGTCGAACTCTTTGATGGAGAGCTGGACAGGTTTGCCCTGGCCCCCGGTGATCTACTTGTCGTCGAGGGGAACGGAAGCGTTTCGCAGCTCGGTAGAGCGGCTCGCTGGAAGGGCGAGATCAAGGACTGCGTCCACCAGAATCACTTGATTCGAGTGAGACCAGGTCCCGCGATCTTGGCTGAGTTTCTCGAACTCCTTTGGAACTCTCCCGTAATCTCCGAGCAAATCCGCCAGGTCGCGGCGTCAACTAGCGGATTGCATACGCTGAGCACGGCGAAATTGAAAAAGGTGAAGATTCCGCTACCCTCAGTGGCAGAGCAGCGGCGCATCGTCTCCACGCTCGAGGAGCAGCTTTCCCGCCTAGGCGCCGCTCTGAATATGGTTGCCAAGGCTAAGGTCGATGCCACGATGCTTCTGCAGTCTATCTGGGATGATGCTGCAAGCGGGCGGATCGCTAACGGTTGGTCGAGCGCTTCAAAGTCAATGACGGAAGATTCCCTTGCGAACGGATGGCAATGGCGCGCGCCTGCAGATTTGACTGACGGCCTAAGGGGAAGCATCGTCATCGGCCCCTTTGGGAGTAACCTCAAGGTGTCGGATTACGAAGAAGCGGGCGTACCTCTGGTTTTTGTGCGTAATATTCGGTCAGCTGACTTCACGTCGACGCGATACGTATCTGAAAAGAAGGCTAAGGAATTGGAGGCGCATTCTGTTGAGTGCGGCGATCTCCTTATTACTAAAATGGGAGAACCGCCAGGGGATGCCGCTGCCTATAAAGAGAAACAAGACGCTATCGTCACGGCTGACTGCATCCGGTTGCGCCCCGCTCGACACTGGAACCTGGACTACCTTGTGGTAGCGGTCAATTCGACATTGGTACGTAGGCAGATTGAATGCGCTACCAGGGGGGTAGCTCAGCGCAAAGTGAGTCTGGGGCGATTCCGCAGCGAGGTCAGGATTCCCACTCCACCTGTTCTGCTGCAGGACGCGGTCATGGAGGTGGTAAACGAACGGGTCTACAAGGTTCGCCGCTTGCAGGAAGCACTGGTGCGTGCCGAAAAGCGGGCGGAAGCGCTCCGCCGATCCCTCCTCACCGAAGCCTTTGCTGGCAGCCTTGTTTCCCAGGACCCCTTTGAGGAACCAGCCGACGCACTTCTCACTCGTATGCGTGCCGATCGCGCGGCTGCCGGGGCGGCCAAGCCGCAGAGGCGGAGCCCCCGCCGGGCCGCTGCTCAGCGCAAGCGGGACACCGTCGCGTTGGCGGGCGCACCACCCCCAGCCACTGGCCCTTCCGCCTCCACCTCTGCCACTCAGCCCACCCTCGACCTGGAGTTCCCCTCGTGACCACGACCGAGGCCCGTCGGCTCGTCGACAAGCTCTGGAGCTACTGCCACGTCCTTCGGGACGATGGCGTCTCCACCATCGACTACGTCGAGCAGCTGACGCTCCTCGTGTTCCTCAAAATGGCGCACGAGGCGCAGTCCCGGCCGCCGACCTTCCGGGAGCAGATCATGCCCGAGGGGTCGGTCTGGGAGAATCGGGGCTGGCCCGAGCTGCTGAACAACGACGGGGCCGCCCTCGAAGCCGCGTACACCGAACTTCTTGAGGATCTCGGCAACCAGCGGAAGGACACCACCTTCCACCTGATCTTCAACGGGGCCCGGAACCGCATCCACGACCCCGCCAAGCTCAAGCGCCTCGTCAAGGACCTGATCGACAAGGAGAACTGGTCAGGCCAGAAGACCGACATCAAGGGCGACGCGTACGAGGAACTGCTGGCCCGAGGTGCCGAGGACGTCAAGTCGGGTGCTGGCCAGTACTTCACCCCGCGCCCGCTGATCCAGGCCATCATCGACTGCGTCCGCCCGACGCCGGACGACACGATCACCGACCCTGCCTGTGGAACGGGCGGCTTCCTCCTCGCGGCAGCCGAGTACATCCTGCACGAGTACGGCAGTCGTCTCACCCCCGAGCAGCGCAAGCACCTAAGCAGCGGCGGATTCTGGGGCACCGAACTGGTAAGGAACACCGCGCGGCTCGCTGCGATGAACCTCTTCCTACATGGCATCGGCCAGCCCACCGGGCCTGCCCTCGTCCGCTCCCGCGACGCCCTCGCCGCGCCGCCCGACAAGCGAGCGAGCTTGGTCCTCGCCAACCCGCCGTTCGGCAAGAAGTCATCCATCACCGTCTACGGCGATGACGGGTCCGCCGCCCGCGAGGCCATCGCCTACGAGCGGCGCGATTTCTGGGTGACGACGACGAACAAGCAGCTCAACTTCGTCCAGCACATCGCCTCGCTGCTGGAGATCCACGGCCGAGCGGCCGTCGTCATCCCCGACAACGTGCTCTTCGAGGGGGGCGCCGGCGAGACCATCCGCCGACGGCTGCTGAACGAGTACGACGTCCACACCCTGTTGCGCCTGCCCACCGGCATCTTCTACGCGGGCGGCGTCAAGGCCAACGTGTTGTTCTTCGACCGCAAGCCGGCCCGCCCCAACCAGCCCTGGACGGAAAAGCTCTGGGTCTACGACTTCCGCACAGCCCAGCACTTCACGCTGAAGCAGACACCGCTTACCCGGTCTCACCTTGAAGACTTCGTGCAGTGCTACAAGCCCGAGGAGGACCGGGCCAAGAGGGTGGAGAGCGAGCGCTTCAAGCCCTTCACCTACGACGAGCTTATCGCCCGCGACAAGGCGAACCTCGACATCACCTGGCTTCGTGCCCCGAGCCTCGACGACGCAGACAACCTTCCTGCCCCTGAGGTGCTGGCCGCCGAGATCGTCGAGGATCTTGAGGCCGCGCTCTCGGAGTTCGCCGCCATTGCCGAGACGCTGGAGCAGGCCAAGGCTGGTCGCCAGCCGTCTGACGCAGCCGGGTTGGAGAACGAGGTGAACGGATAGCCTGAGATGAGTCGTGCTCGGCAGGATGGTGGCTGATGTGTACGAGGATCGCCAACTGTGTCCCACCATCCGGCCGTTGTCAGTGCTTCGGTTTAGCCTTCGGCCATGCGACCACCTCTTGAGAACGTTCTGCGCAATGCGCTCGTACAGAACCTGGAGCTGATTGAGCCGGGACTCCGACCGGTTCAGTTCGAGGAGTACCCGCTACCTAACGCACATGGCACCAGGGGCAGCATCGACATCCTGGCCCGTGACCGCCATCAGATGTGGGTGGTCATCGAGCTGAAGCGATCCCGGTCCAGCGCGCGGCAAGCCCTGCACGAGGTCAACAAGTACACCGAGCTTCTCTGCCGAGAGAAGAACCTCGCGCCGGACCGCATCCGTGCAGTGATCGTTGCCATGCCGGATGACTGGGAGGAACTCCTGATCGCTGTCAGTCACGCCGCGCGCGACTGGAGTCATGATCTTCGCGGATACCAACTGCTCCTGGACAGCAACGGCGCTCCCATCGGGACCGAGCGGGTGGAGCTTCTGCCCCGAGCGTTCGAACCCCGCGTCACCCCCATCCACAACCTGTTCTTCTTCACCACGGAGGAACAGCGCGAGCAGGGCTGGAGGGTCATCAGCAAGGTCGCGGACGAGCTGGGGGCGCTCGACCTGCTGGCTGCGGATCTGGACCGGGTAGCGGAGAAGCACTACATCCCTGCGCCTTTCGGCCTGTACCTGGCGGTCGGCCGGGTGAACGCGGAACTCGCCGCAGCGGATCTCCTGGGTGGTTACGACGGGCCTGAGCCGTTCGCTGACGAGCACCAGGCGGAGTACCTGGCCCTCTGCGAGATCTGCAACCGTCTTGCGCGTAGCAAGCTGCGCGGAATGAACATGGAGTCGGCACGACCAGGGCTGTTGAAGAATCTCCGTGATGATCCCAACTGGGCCATCCAAGGCTTCCGAGGCACCGGCGCCTACGACGACACAGCTGCCTTCGAGCAGCAGGACCTGTTCCGCTTTCTTACCGGGGACGAACGAGGAGACAGCCAAATCCTCTACACGGGCACCGCCAGCCCGCAGGTAGCCAGCCGTTGGAGGGCATTCCGACAGGAGACTCGGCAAAGCCTGGCCGGCAACCACGAGTGGGAGGCCCTCGTGGACGGCTGGCTCGACGAAGTGGGCCCGAAGGTCGGTGAGGGAGACGTCGGATTGCACATCTACAACCCCTGTGACCTCCTGCAAGCAATCATCCATGGGTGGCCGAACCGCATGGAGAATCTCCTGCCCATGATCTTGGGCGAAGCAGTACCCCGCCAAGGGCTACGGCACTCGGTACGTGGCGCCCTGTGCTGGAACGGCCGGGGCATGTCGTTGCCCGATGCGGTACGGCTCGTGTACCGAGACCCGCTGTTCCTGGTGAGCAACATGTACGCGGGGACCGTGTGGGAACGTGACCGAGAACTCTTGGATCTCCTGGGGCTGCACTACGTGCTCCTGGAGAAGATCGGCCCCGTTGGGGCCGAGGCTACTGTGGCCGACGAGCACCGCATCTGGGTGCATCAAGATCAGGACGCTCGCGTCTACTCCTCGGACACGGACCCCCGCGGGTACGCACAGGCGTACGGAGGCATTGCGGCTGACGGCGAGATCGTCTCGATCGGGCAGTACCTCAACAGGCATTCTCACGAGGTGGAGCTGGTGGCCCAGGAGTACCGCGCTCTCGTCCATGTCGTTTAGTCCTCGCTGGATTGGGCGTGGCTGGCCCCAGCACCGCGAAAGAGCAGGTCAGGCTGCGCGCCCAACGCCGGAGGCTTTCCATCGTCTCGTCCAGCGCTGCCCGGTACTCGACGTCGCCCTGCCTCATCCGGAGCTCCCACGTCCTCGCTGGACTTCCACGGTAACGGCCGACGTCGGGCTCACCACAGCTGTCGTCACTTCCAGTCCACTGCCAGACTGCGGTGAGCGCGGCGACCGGGGCGGCGCCGGCGCATGCCGAGGGCCACCATGCGCCCTCATACCGGAGTGGGGCAACAGTGGCACCGTTGCCGCCTGGTGCCACCCTGAGGGCCGCTAGCGTGGCCCCATGGACGGGTTGGATACGGCCGAGCTTGAGGCCATGATCGAAGAGGCGACCGTCGACGCCTACACCGAGGACGAGCAGCGGACCGGTCTGTTCACTCTGCTTGAGGAGCACCTCACCCTGCCCTTCACCACCGCGGTTCTCGGCGTCGAGGTAACCGTCCGCGATATCGACCTGACGCCGGATGGCAGGGTCGTCGCCCTGTGCACTCGCGGCCGCGTTCGGCAGTCGATCGGAATCCTGGAACTGCCGTTGCCCAGCCCGGCACCCGAGGGCGCGAAGTGGATCGAGGCATACCGTCACTGGGCCGGTTGAGGCCGAGCACCTCACACCTCACACCTCACGCGGAACCGGCTTGTGCGGAAGGAACTGAACGTGGCTGACGTCGTACAGGGCAGGCATCAGGGCGACGACGGACCGTCGCTGGCCGACCTCATCGAGCGCAGTGCCGAGTTGAAAGGACAGCTGGTCGCCTTCGGGCAGAGCGCCCGCTTCGACCGGTGGTTGACGCCTCTCCTGTTGGAAGCCGCAGGGCCTGAGAGCCAGTTGGATGAGGGCGAGGCGATCCGGACCATCGACCACTTCATCCTGCGGTACCGCCTGCCGGACGGTTCGACCGTGGTGGACCGGTTCGTCACCCGGCAGAAGGACTTGACCGCGGTCGACCGGGAGATGCTGCTCGGCTGGCGTGACCCGATCGAGGGCATCTTCGAGATCCAGCGCAAGGAAGGGGATGCCATCGTCCTGCTGAACCTGGTCGACGACCTGGAGTACCGCACGTACTCGAATGTCGGGCGGGCGGCGTTCCGCGGAGTATCCAGGGGGTGCTTCCTCCACACCTGCCTGGTACCGGTCCACTCGGCCGACGGGGCATGGCTGGTGTCCGGGGCGATGTCGAGCTACCCCAGATCCAGCGCCGCCGAGATCGCCCAGGCCGCTGTCCGCCTGGCGACCAGCCGACCCGAATTGGTCTTCCGCAACCCCGCGAAGATCGAGCAGGGCTGGCAGCGGATGCAGGAAGACCGGGCCGCTTTCGTCCAGTTCTGCGGCAGCGACGAACTGGTCCTTCCGCCTGCCGAAGCCGAGGACCTCCTCAACTCCTACTACCGCCACCGTCAGGAGGCCGCCGTCGCCGGACAGCCCGACCGTGGCCGGGGCAGGCGGCGCCCCGGCCCGGAATTTCCCTTGTTCGAGCTGCCGACAGAACTGGCCGACTCGGACACCATCGGTGTCATCTACGACCAGGTCGACGGACTCAACTTCTACGCGGACTACGGGATGCTGCGGGACCTCTTCGCTGATCCGGCCCTCGCGGGCCGCAGACAGCACCAGGATCTGCTGCGCACGTACCTGCGCGATGAGTCGATCACGCCGCTGCCGATCCGCCGACTGGTCGCCGCTCACCCGGAGACAGCGGACGCCGTGTTCCGGAAGCTGCTGCGAAAGCCCGGATTCACCTGGAGTGAACACGGCGAGGCGCTACTGCGCCGACGCAAGCCCTGGTACTACGCGAAAGAGCCCCGTCCAGGTGTCTCTGTGATCGGCGAACGCCTCAGCGCCCTTGCCGCCGGGCACTGACAGTCACGTCCATTGTCAGTGCGGTGCGCTTCACTGTCCGCCATGGAGCTCACGCAAGCGACCGTCAACGACCTGCTGGCCCAACTCGGTACGGAGGACGGCTACATGTACCTGCCCAGCGACCTGGACCCCCAGGAACTGACCGACCTGCTCGGCAACAGGTACGGCGCCCCGCGCACCCTCGTCCTCGACGGCTTCACCGATCCGACGGCCGACGAGTCCAGGGGCGCTGCTCTCCTCGTCCCCTTCGAGGACCGGGCCGTGACGATACGGGCGTGGGCGTACGGGGACCAGTGGGTCGGCACGGGTACGGTGCAGGACGCAGAAGGGACCGAGCGGCCTGTGCTGGTGGTCGCTCACAGGGAGGTACCCGAACCCTTGGCGGTCGCCCCGGACGAGGACGAGGACGTCGACTGGGTGGAGCGCCTCATACGGATCACCGGCTGGACACAGCCCGCCCAGCGGCCGGACGTGGACTGGGCGGAGGTGGAGTCGCGCCTGGACACCGCACTGCCGAGCGACTACAAGCGCATGGTCGAGACGTTCGGCGAGGGCGCCTTCGACGGTTTCCTGGACCTGCACACGGAACCGTGGACGGATCTCAGGAAGGACGGCCTGCTCATTTGGGCGAGCACGGAGCACGAGGAACTGTACTGCTGGAGGGCCGACAGCGACGATCCCGACCGTTGGCCCGTCGTGGTCCGTTCCTTCGACGGCGAAGACGTCCCCTTCGACTGCCAGACCGCGGAGTTCGTCTCCCGCATCCTCGTCGACCCGCACCACCCGTTCACGATGGCCCGCTATTTCGACACCCACTGGTTCATGAACTACCGGGAAAGCGACTGAACCCCGCCGCCAACGGCATCCGCAGCCTGGTCGGCGGTACCGGGCCAGCGGTCGGCGAGCCTACACATATGGGGATTCCGGCACGCAACCGAGACGGATTTTCGGCAGGTCAGCCTGCGATAGGCGAAAAAGGCTTGACTGAGGTCACGAGCGTGCCCAGGCGCAGCCGCTCGGTGGCGGCCGCCGCGGCGGTCAGGGTGGGCAGCGCGCCGAACCACGGCCCGTCGCGGAAGGTGCGCCAGGACAGGTGGTCATACGTGTACGCGGTGTGGAAACCGAGCTCCTCGGCGCGCTGCCACTGGGCGCGGCCCCCGCCGTCGTGCCAGCGGCGTACGGGCAGGATCACGGTGCTCAGACGCAGGCTCATGTCCCCGAGCTTACGGCGACGCTCGCGGGGCACGGCTGGCGCGGGGCACGGCTGGGGCGGGCGCGTCAGCCGATGTGCCCTTCCGCCCGCCGGGTGGCGTGCCGTCGCCATATCGCGAGCAGGACTGGCGAGCCCGTCGGCGCCGGGCGGCCTGGGCACACGTCGAAGTGGCTGATCCGGCAGGTGTCGGACGGCGCGGCCCGGCCGAGGTTGACCGCGGTGCCGTCGCCCGCGATACGCCAGCGCTTTCCGGCCGGGACGGCGTCGATGCGTACGTCGCCGGGCTCGATCAGCGTCCAGCGGCCGCGCGGGGTCCGATGCCAGGCGGCCTCGCCGCCGCACTCTCCGCACGTGGTCACGCCCGGCCGTCGCGCGTCCGACGCCGCCGTGGGCGTGCGCGCCGCGCGCAGGATGGTGTCGGCGGTGAGCGCCGCGACGACGTCGCCGACCAGGACCGGATCGCGGCCGGGGTGTCCGTACCCCGGTTCCCCGTAGTCCAGCTGATGACGTAACACCATGATCCCCACCCACAAGATCCGAACCGGCGGCCTACGGGGGAGATCCTTCCACCCACCTCTGACATCCATGTACGGCCAGCGATCACGGGCTGCCCGGCTCAGCGGACCTTGCTGCTCAGCCAGGGGGTGAGGCCGACGCGGTGGGTCATCTCCCGGTACGTTCGGTCGCCGGGCAGCGGCACCACGAGGCGCCAGCCGGGTGGGAAGAACCGGCCCTTGACGTAGGCGAGGCCGCCGTACACCGAGTGCAGGAACGGGGGTACGTCGTCGAGCGGGAGGTCGTGGAACTCCACGTTCTCGACGGTGATCTTGGCGTCGCCTTCGGGGAAGATCCGTACCTCGACCGCCGGGGAGCCGTCGAGTTCCAGGTGGGCCTCGTGCGGCAGTGAGCCGTCCGGGTCGGTGGTGGCGGTGAAACCGGCGGCGGTGCGGCGTGAGGTCTGGTCGGCGCCGATGTCATGGGTGGCGTGGCATGCGCGGCCGTACTGATCGGCGATCTCGCGTACGGCCCGGACGGCGGCTTCGGTACTCCCCAGGTGTTCCATGGCCACCATCCTGCCGTGCGCCGGGAGGCGACCTCGCGCCAGGCATGATCCACAGGCAACACCGGTTATCCACAGGCGAGTTAGTAAGCTTGTGGATAAGTGCCCGCAGAGTTAATGGCTTTCGCCAATATTCAGGTGATCCAAGTGCTTTGACGCAAAGGCGTCCAATGTCCTGGATTGGACCTCTCGTTCCGCTGCCACCGCGATGAACTCCGCGGTGTTCTCCTGTCCAACGAGGCTGTGTACGGCCTGAACCGTGCGGGCCGGAAGGGGCACCGACACCTCACCGCGCGGCTCGGGCGCGGGTTGCGCGGCCCCGAGGTGATGCTGGAGATGACGGGTGGCGAAGGTCCGCATGGCGCGGGCGAGTTCGGCGTCCACCGACTGTTGCGCGAGCGGCCGCAGCCGACGCACCAGTACGGCCGCCTCGGCCGCGTCCGCGTCGGTCGGCGGAGTGTGGCCCAGATAGCGGGCGAAGACATGCTCGGTGGTGAACTCCAGGAAGCGGGAGGCGATGTGCTCGACCTGGCCGCGCAACTCCCGTAGATGCGTGGCGATCGCGGCCAGCGGGACGCCCGCGGCATGCAACTCGACCGCTACCGAGAGCTCTTGGGGGCTCGGCACCAGGAACTCGTCGTCTCTGCCGGGGATCCGCTCCAGTACCCCCAGCTCGATGGCCTCCTCCACCGCCGCGTCGTCCGACCGGCCGCCGAACCGGGAGTCCAGCTCGGCACGGGTGACCCGGTCGGCCTCCTCGTCGGTCCAGGGGCCGTCGACCTCGGCGACCAGGCCGAGCACTCCGCCGAGGCCGCGGCCCGAGTCCCAGGCCTCCAGCAGCTCCTTGATGGAGGCCAGGGTGTAGCCACGGTCGAGCAGGTCGGCGATCTGCCGCAACCGGGCCAGATGCGCGCCCCCGTAGACGTTCGACCTGCCGCGCCGCTCGGGACGGGGGAGCAGGCCACGGTCCTGGTAGGCCCGGATCGTCCGGACCGTGGCACCGCTGTGGTGCGCCAGATCCTCGATCCGGTACTCCACCCGGTGCCCGGCCGCGGCCCTGTGCTCGGCGGCGGTGGACTGCTCGGCCACGGCCCCACCCCTCTCCCCTCGCGTCATCGTGCTGGCAGTATCACAGGGGCGGCTTCAACCGGGCGATCGCGCGCAGCGCCCTGGGCGTGAAGCGGGACATCAGATAGGCGCCGCGCGACTCGGGGGTGACCGGAACCACGGCCTGGTCGCGCACCACCGCGTCGAGCACCGCGTCGGCGACCTTCTCCGGCGGGTAGTTGCGCAGGCCGTACAGCCGCGACGACTTCCGCTGGCGGCGCTTCTCCTCCGTCGCGTCGACCCCGGCGAACCGGGCGGTGGCGGTGATGTTGGTGTTCACCAGACCGGGGCAGATCGCGGAGACCCCGATGTCCTGGCCCGCCAGCTCGGCACGCAGACACTCGCTGAGCATCAGCACCGCCGCCTTCGACGTGGAGTACGCGGGCAGCGCGCGGGAGGGCTGATAGGCCGCGGCCGACGCGGTGTTGACGATATGGCCGCCCTGGCCGCGGTCCGCCATCAGCCTGCCGAATATCCGGCAGCCGTGGATGACGCCCCACAGGTTGACGTCCAGGACCTTCTTCCAGTCCTCGGCCGTGGTGTCGAAGAAGGAGCCGGAGAGACCGATTCCGGCGTTGTTCACCAGGACGTCCGGCACGCCGTACTCTGTGGCGACCTTCTCGGCGAGCTTCTCCATGGCCTGCTCGTCGCTGACGTCCACGGTCTCGGCCCAGGCGTCGGGAGAGCCGATCAGCCGGGACAGCTCCGCCGTGCGGGCCGCGCCGTCGGCGTCCCGGTCGACGGCCACCACCCTGGCCCCGGCGTCGGCGAAGGCGAAGGCGGTGGCCCGCCCGATGCCGCTGGCCGCCCCGGTGACCAGCACCAGCTGGCCGCCGAACCGGTCCGCGTGCCGCCCGGTGGCCAGGGTGTTCCGCGCCGACACGGCGGCCCCCTTCGCCGAGGTCAGTCCGAGGTCTTCGTGCGTCCGGACGAAGTCCGTGATCCAGGCGGCCAGCTGGTCGGGCCGGGTACGCGGCACCCAGTGCCTGGCGGGCAGGGTCCTGCGGGTCAGCTGGGGCGCCCACAGCTCCAGCTCCTCGTACAGCACCGGGGACAGGAACAGGTCGCCGGTCGGCGTGATCAGCTGTACGGGCGCGTGCGCGTACGCGTCGGACCGCGGCCTGCGCAGCCGGGCCCGGACGTTGTCCCGGTAGAGCCAGGCGCCGTGTGCGGCGTCCGACGGCAGCGACGGCGTCGGGTAGTCCCCGGCCGGGACCTTCTCCACGCGACGCAGGATCTTCGGCCAGCGGCTGCCGAGCGGGCCGCGCCAGGCCAGCTCCGGCAGCACCGGGGTGTGCAGCAGGTACACGTACCAGGACTTGGCGCCCTGGCCGAGCAGCTGGCCGACCCGGCGCGGGGTCGGCCGCGCCATCCGCTTCCTGATCCAGTGCCCGAAGTGGTCGAGGGACGGGCCCGACATCGAGGTGAAGGACGCGATCCTGCCCTCGGTGCGACGGACCGTGACGAACTCCCAGGACTGCACCGAGCCCCAGTCGTGCCCCACCAGATGCACCGGCCGGTCCGGGCTCACCGCGTCCGCGACCGCGAGGAAGTCGTCGGTCAGCTTCTCCAGGGTGAACCCGCCCCGCAGCGGTGCCGGAGCCGTCGACCTACCGTGGCCGCGGACGTCGTACAGCACCACATGGAAGTGCTCGGCCAGCCGCTGGGCGACCTCGGCCCAGACCTCCTTGGAGTCCGGATAGCCGTGCACGAGCAGCACGGTCGGCTGTGCGGCGTCCCCCAGCTCGGCGACGCACAGCTCCACCCCGCCGGTACGAACCCAGCGCTCCCGCGCCCCAGCCAAAGCCTGCCCGCTCATGCCGCGTCCTCCGCCCAACGCCGCACATGCGGCAGATCGTCGTCCAGCCAGAACGCGCTCTCCTCAGGATCACGCGAGTCGGTGACCACCAGCAGCTCCTCGAACTTCGCGCCCGTGCCCCGGAACCCGAGATGCGGCTCGACCGCCCACAGGCCCGGCTGGGGCGGATGGTCGGAGAACCGGTACGGGCTCCACAGCGGCGACCAGCCGTCGCGGTGCCCGTGGATCGCGTCCCCCGCCAGGCCCTTGAGTGCCTGGGCGCCGAACCCGAACACGGTCGGCGACCAGCGGCGCTCCCTGATCCGGTCGACCTTGTGCGCGATCACCCCGAAGGGATAGGCGCGATGCCGGTTGGCGTAGCCCTGGCGGACCATCAGCCGGTCCACGTCCTCGTAGATCTCCCGCAGCGACCGCCGCTCGCGGACCTCGCGCAGGATCAGCTCGCGGTGCGCCCGCAGATCCGCGAGGAGTCTGTCGTGCACGGGATTCAGACCCAGACACCCCGAGTACCCGATATCGGAGGTGTACCCCCGGTAGACCGGGGCCATATCGAGGATGAAAGGCATCCCCGGCTCCAGCTTCCGGTTGGTCGGGAAGAACTGCAGCGGCACCTTGAACCCGACGAAGGCCGTACGGTCCCCGAACCAGGCGAACGGCAGATGGAACCAGTCCCGCACCCCGCGCTCCCGCAGCCACTCGCGCTGCATCCGCGCCGCCTCGCGCTCGGTCACCCCCGGCTTGAGCTGCGCCGCGACCGCCTCCGCGCACTCGTACGCCAGGGTCTGGACTTCCCTGAACCCCCGCAGCTCCGCGCTGAGTTCAGACATCACTGCTGAGGCCATGCACTGCCACCCGTCCCGTGTGCGGTACGTGCTCGTAACTTGACACTGATGAATGTGACAATGCCCGGCGGCTGCGTCAAGAGGCCCGCGGCACACCTGTGGAAAACTCCCGGCCCCTATGCCTCCGGGGATGACCCCTACGGGCGCGTACGCCCGAAGTCGGAGACCGAAGCAGCCTCCAGGGCTGACGCCGGGCGGGCCCCGCGTCACTACCGTCGAAAACGTGACTGTGATCGCGACCGAAAGCCTGAGCAAGCGGTTCCCTCGGGTGACCGCCCTTGACCGGCTCTCCATGGACATCGGGCCCGGTGTGACCGGACTCGTCGGCGCCAACGGAGCTGGCAAGTCCACCCTGATCAAGATCCTTCTTGGTCTGTCCCCGGCGACCGAGGGCCGTGCCCGTGTGCTGGGCCTCGACGTCGCCACCCACGGCGGTGACATCCGCGAGCGGGTCGGCTACATGCCGGAGCACGACTGTCTGCCGCCCGATGTCTCGGCCACCGAGTTCGTGGTCCACATGGCCCGGATGTCCGGCCTGCCGCCGACCGCGGCGCGCGAGCGGACCGCCGACACCCTGCGCCACGTCGGGCTCTACGAGGAGCGATACCGCCCCATCGGCGGCTACTCGACCGGCATGAAGCAGCGGGTCAAGCTGGCCCAGGCGCTGGTCCACGACCCCGAGCTGGTGTTCCTGGACGAGCCCACCAACGGCCTCGACCCGGTCGGCCGGGACGACATGCTCGACCTGATCCGCCGCGTGCACACCGACTTCGGGATCTCCGTCCTGGTCACCTCGCACCTGCTCGGCGAACTGGAGCGCACCTGCGACCATGTGGTCGTCATCGACGGCGGCTCCCTGCTGCGGTCCAGCTCCACCAGCGACTTCACCCAGACCATGGGAACCCTCGCGGTCGAGGTCACCGACAGCGACACCCACCCGGACGGCAGCGCCGCGCTGCGCGAAGCCCTCACCACCGCGGGCGTCACGCTCCACGGGACTCCCGAAGGCGTTGCGGACGGCCTGCCCGGCGCGGGGCACATCCTGCTGATCGAGGCCACCGGCGAACAGACGTACGACATCGTCCGCGACACCGTCGCGGACCTCGGCCTCGGCCTCGTCCGCATGGAACAGCGCCGCCACCACATCTCGGAGGTCTTCCACACGAGGCCGGACGAGGCGGAGGCGCCGGCGCAGACCCCGGACCCGCAGGCCCCGGCCGCACAGGCACCGGAGGTACAGCCCCGATGAGCACCGAGACCACCCAGATCCACAACATCGGCTATCGCGAGTACGACGGCCCGCGCCTGGGCCGCGCGTACGCCCGCAGGTCCCTGTACGCACAGTCCCTGCGCGGCGCCTACGGTCTCGGCCGCAGCGCCAAGTCCAAGGTGCTGCCGATGCTGCTGCTCGCGGTGATGTGCCTGCCCGCGTTGATCATCGTCGCGGTCGCCGTCGCCACCGAGCTGAACGACCTGCCGCTGGACTACACGCGCTACGCGATCGTCACCCAGGCCGTCATCGCGCTCTTCCTCGCCGCCCAGGCGCCCCAGTCGGTCTCCCGCGACCTGCGCTTCAAGACCGTACCGCTGTACTTCTCACGCCCGATCGAACGGATCGACTACGTAGTCGCCAAGTACGCGGCGATGGCCTCGGCCCTCTTCGCCCTGACCGCCGCCCCCGTCGTCATCCTCTACGTCGGATCCCTGCTCGCCAAGATGGACTTCGCGGACCAGACCAAGGGCTTCGCACAGGGCCTGATCTCCGTCGCGCTGCTCTCGCTGCTCTTCGCCGGTATCGGCCTGGTGCTCGCCGCGCTGACCCCGCGCCGAGGCTTCGGCGTGGCCGCCGTGATCGCCGTACTGACCGTCTCGTACGGCGCGGTGTCCACCGTCCAGGCCATCGCCTGGGAACAGGGCTCCACGGGCGCGGTCGCCTGGCTCGGGCTGTTCTCGCCCATCACGCTGATCGACGGCGTACAGACCGCCTTCCTCGGCGCGTCCTCCGCCTTCCCCGGAGGGGAAGGACCGAGCACCGCGACCGGCGTCGTCTACCTGCTGGTCGTCCTCGCGCTCATCGCGGGCTCGTACGGAGCCCTGATGCGCCGCTACCGAAAGGCCGGACTGTGACCACGCTCACCATCGACCACGCCTCCCGCTGGTTCGGCAACGTCGTAGCCGTAAACGACATCACGATGACGATCGGCCCCGGAGTCACCGGTCTGCTCGGCCCCAACGGCGCGGGCAAGTCCACCCTGATCAACATGCTGGGCGGCTTCCTGGCGCCCTCCACCGGCACGGTGACCCTCGACGGCGAGACGATCTGGCGCAACGAGCGGGTCTACCGCGAGATCGGCATCGTCCCCGAGCGCGAGGCGATGTACGACTTCCTCACCGGCAAGGAGTTCGTCGTCGCCAACGCCGAACTGCACGGCCTGGACGAGCAGGCCGCCAGGCGGGCGCTCGCCACGGTCGAGATGGAGTACGCCGAGGACCGCAAGATCGCCACGTACAGCAAGGGCATGCGGCAGCGCGTGAAGATGGCGTCCGCGCTGGTCCACGACCCGTCCGTGCTGCTGCTCGACGAGCCGTTCAACGGCATGGACCCGCGTCAGCGCATGCACCTGATGGACCTGCTGCGCCGGATGGGCGCCGACGGCCGCACCGTGCTGTTCTCCTCGCACATCCTGGAGGAGGTCGAGCAACTCGCCGCGCACATCGAGGTGATCGTGGCCGGACGGCACGCGGCCAGCGGTGACTTCCGCCGTATCCGCCGCCTGATGACCGACCGCCCGCACCGCTATCTGGTGCGCTCCAGCGACGACCGCGCGCTGGCCGCCGCGCTGATCGCGGACCCGTCGACGGCGGGCATCGAGGTGGACCTGGCCGAAGGCGCGCTGCGGGTACAGGCCGTGGACTTCGGCCGGTTCACCGAACTGCTGCCGAGGGTCGCCCGCGAGCACCGCATCAGACTGCTCACGGTCTCGCCGTCCGACGAGTCCCTCGAGTCGGTCTTCTCCTACCTCGTCGCGGCCTGAAGGGAGCTTGACGAAGATGTACGACCCCACAGTCGCCCGGCTCACCTACCGGGCCCTGCTCGGCCGCCGCCGGGCCATGATCCTGTTCCTCCTGCCCGCGCTGCTGCTGGTGATCGCCGGGGCGGTGCGCGCCTTCAGCGGCGCCGACGACCAGATCGCCGCCGACGTACTCGGCGGGTTCGCGCTCGCCACGATGGTGCCGCTGATCGGTGTGATCGCGGGCACCGGCGCGATCGGGCCGGAGATCGACGACGGCTCGGTGGTGTATCTGCTGGCCAAGCCGATCAAGCGGCCGACGATCATCCTCACCAAGCTGACCGTGGCGATCGCCGTGACCATGGCGTTCTCGGCGATTCCCACCTTCATCGCCGGGATGATCCTGAACGGCAACGGACAGCAGATCGCCGTCGCGTACACCATCGCCGCGCTGGTCGCGTCGATCGCGTACGCCGCGCTGTTTCTGCTCCTGGGCACGGTCAGCCGCCACGCGATGGTCATCGGCCTGGTCTACGCCCTGGTCTGGGAGGCGCTGTTCGGCTCGCTGATCGAGGGCGCCAAGACGCTCAGCGTTCAGCAGTGGGCCCTCGCGCTCGCGGAGAACGTCGCGGGCGGGGAGCTGGTCAGTTCCGCGGTCGCGCTTCCGACCGGCGCGGTGCTGTTGGCCGTGGTCACGGTCGCGGCGACCTGGTACGCGGGCCAGAAGCTGCGCACGCTGACGCTAGCGGGCGAGGAGTAGCCCGCGCCCCCCTGGTTACACGGGGTGCCCCCGTGTCCCCCTCAGCGGGGAGGGTGTCGCCCTGCGGCCCAAGCGAGACCGGTCACCGGGGTCGGGTGGGTTGTGCCCACCCGTTCCGCCCTGCGGAACGTATGCCCACAACGGGTAGACGGGACGTACGCCCACCCCACCCCCTCACGACGGTGGGACGACCGACGAGCCGTGCTGGGGCTAGAGCCAGCGTTCCAGGGTCAGGGCGATGCCGTCGGTCTCGTTGGAGGCGGTCAGCTCGTCCGCGACCGCCTTCAGTTCGGGGTGAGCGTTGGCCATGGCTACGCCATGGGCCGCCCAGGCGAACATCGGGATGTCGTTGGGCATGTCGCCGAACGCGATCGTGTCCGCCGCCTTGACGCCCAGGCGGCGCGCCGCCAGCGAGAGCCCGGTGGCCTTGGTCAGCCCCAGCGGCAGCAGCTCGACGACGCCGGGCCCCGCCATCACCACGCCCACCAGATCCCCGGCGACCTGCCGCGCGACCGCGGCCAGTTCGTCGTCGGTGAGGCCGGGGTGCTGGAGGTAGATCTTGTTCAGCGGGGCCGACCACAGCTCGGCGGTGTCCGCGCACTCCACCACCGGCAGTGGCCCGTCCTGCACCCGGTAGCCGGGGCCGACCAGCACCTCGCCCTCGACGCCGTCCCGGCTCGCGGCCAGGGCCAGCGGCCCGACCTCGGCCTCGATCTTCGACACGGCGAGACCGGCCAGCTGGCGGTCCAGGGTCACCGAGGTGAGCAGCCGGTGCTCCCCCGCGTGGTAGACCTGCGCGCCCTGGCCGCACACCGCGAGCCCCTCGTATCCGAGGTCGTCGAGGATGTGCCGGGTCCAGGGCGCCGACCGCCCGGTGACGACGATATGCACCGCGCCCGCCGCGCAGGCGGCCTTCAGCGCGTCACGCGTCCGGGACGAGATCGTCTCGTCGGAGCGCAGCAGCGTCCCGTCCAGATCGGTCGCGATCAGCCGGTACGGGAACGGGGACGCGGACGGAAGCGGGGACACGGACGCGGACGGAAGCGGGGACGCGGACGCCCCACCGACCTCGGCGGCGCCCGTCATCGGGCGACCGGCTCAAGCAGCTCACGCCCGCCCAGGTAAGGCCGGAGCACCTCGGGCACCCGCACCGACCCGTCGGCCAGCTGGTGGTTCTCCAGGATCGCCACGATCGTGCGCGGTACGGCGCACAGCGTGCCGTTCAGCGTGGCGAGCGGCTGGACCTTCTTGCCGTCGCGCATCCGCACCGACAGGCGGCGGGCCTGGAACCCGTCGCAGTTGGACGCCGAGGTCAGCTCGCGGTACTTGCCCTGGGTCGGAATCCACGCCTCGCAGTCGAACTTCCGCGACGCGGACGCCCCCAGGTCGCCGGTGGCCACGTCGATCACCTGGAAGGGCAGCTCAAGCCCGGTGAGCCACTGCTTCTCCCACTCCAGCAGACGCCGGTGTTCGTTCTCGGCGTCCTCCGGAGCGACGTACGAGAACATCTCGACCTTGTCGAACTGATGGACCCGGAAGATGCCGCGGGTGTCCTTGCCGTACGTCCCGGCCTCGCGGCGGAAGCACGGCGAGAAGCCCGCGTACCGCAGCGGCAGCTTGTCCGCGTCGAGGATCTCGTCCATGTGGTACGCGGCGAGCGGGACCTCGGAGGTGCCGACCAGGTAGAGGTCGTCCTTCTCCAGCTGGTAGACGTTCTCCGCGGCCTGGCCGAGGAAGCCGGTGCCCTCCATGGCGCGCGGCCGTACCAGCGCGGGGGTGAGCATCGGCGTGAACCCGGCCTCGGTGGCCTGCGCGATCGCGGCGTTCACCAGGGCGAGCTCCAGCAGCGCGCCGACGCCCGTCAGGTAGTAGAAGCGCGAGCCCGACACCTTGGCGCCGCGCTCGACGTCGATGGCGCCCAGCGCCTCGCCGAGCTCCAGGTGGTCCTTGGGCGCGAAGCCCTCGGCGCCGAAGTCGCGGATGGTGCCGTGCGTCTCCAGGACCGTGAAGTCCTCTTCGCCGCCGACCGGGACGTCCGGATGGACGAGGTTGCCGAGCTGGCTCAGCAGCCGCTTGGTCTCTTCCTCCGCCTCGTCCTGCGCGGCGCTCGCGGCCTTGACGGCGGCGGAGAGCTCGCCCGCCTTCTTCAGAAGCTCGGTCTTCTCGTCCCCGGTGGCCTTGGGGATGAGCTTGCCGAGCGCCTTCTGCTCGGCGCGGAGCTCGTCGAAGCTGACGCCGGACGACCTGCGCCGCTCGTCGGCTGAGAGCAGGGCGTCGACCAGGCCGACGTCCTCTCCACGGGCGCGCTGCGATGCGCGGACACGGTCGGGGTCCTCACGGAGCTGGCGAAGGTCAATCACCCCTCAAGGCTACCGGTGTGGGCTTCCGGCCTACGACTCGATATCCCCCTGTGCTCAATTTTGTCCCAATTGGGACGATTTATGAGAGGGTGGATCGCCGTGCCGCCGGTGATCGATTGTCCTTGCCCGTGGCGGAAGTTGGCGACGCTTGTCCACAGAAGCGCACAGCCCGCGCGAGTTATCCACAGGCTGTGCTCAAGGTCTGTGGACTCCCGGTTCTCATTCTGACCAGACGGAATGCGGGTTGCGGCGTTCCCGTTTCAAACCCGATTCATGCCTGCTTTCGAGTGGAAATCACCCACCCCAAAGAGTTGATCAAAGGAATTGGGGTGACGAACGATGACCCGCCCCTCTGTGGGCGCACTCGCGGTCTCTAGGGCGATTTGTCGACTGCGCCCCAGTCGGCTGTCGACTTATCCCCAGGCGGGGAGGCGGGCCTGTGGATAACTCAGAAACGACCGTCCTGGCAGCGCGTCAGCCAGTCCGACGCCGCCAGGAACTCCTGGTCCGACGTGCCGGGCCGCAGCGGCCGTACGTCCCCGCGCGTGACCCCGGCCCGCGGATACGACCCCAGGAACCGCACCTGGGGACAGATCCGCTTCAGCCCCATCAGCGCCTCGCCGACCCGGCGGTCCGTGATGTGCCCCTCGGCGTCCACCGAGAAGCAGTACGTACCGATGCCCTCACCCGTCGGCCGCGACTCCAGCCGCACCAGGTTGACCCCGCGCACCGCGAACTCCTGCAACAGCTCAAGCAGCGCACCGGGGTGGTCGTCGCCGAGCCAGATCACCACCGACGTACGGTCCGCGCCGGTCGGCGCGGCGGGCCGCGCGGGGCGGCCGACCAGCACGAAGCGGGTCGCGGCCTTCTGCGCGTCGTGGATGTCGGAGACCAGCGCCTGAAGGCCGTACGTCGCCGCCGCGAACTCACCCGCGAAGGCGGCGTCGAACTTCCCCTCCTGGACCAGCCGCGCCCCGTCCGCGTTGGAGGCGGAGGACTCCCACAGCGCGTCCGGCAGGTGCTTCGCGAGCCAGTTGCGCACCTGCGGCTGGGCGACCGGGTGGCCGGTGACCGTCTTGATGTCGGACAGCGCGGTACCGGGGCGCACCAGCAGCGCGAAGGCGATCGGCAGCACCACCTCGCGGTAGATCATCAACGGCTCGCCGGTGGCGAGCTGGTCGAGGGTCGTCGTGACGCCGCCCTCCACCGAGTTCTCGATGGGGACCAGGGCGGCCGCGGCCTCGCCGCCGCGCACCGCGTCCAGGGCGGCGGGCACGGACACCATCGGGACGAGCTCGCGGGTGGCCGCCTCCGGGAGGGTACGGAGCGCGGCTTCGGTGAAGGTGCCCTCAGGGCCGAGGTAGGTGTAGCGCGTAGCCGACATACGGTCACCCTAATGGGCCCGCCGCACTCCCGACCCGCTCAGCCAGTCCGCCCAGCCCAGCCCCCGGCCGGTCAGCCCAGCCCCAGCCAGTCCAGCCCCAGCCAGCCAGTGCAGCCCCGGCCGGTCAGGACTCAAGGAGCGGCTGCCCCACATACGCGCCCTTGCCCGCCCCGCCCGGTACCGCGAACAGGCCGCTCGACTCGTGCCGGATGAACGCCGACAGCGCGTCACCCCGGTCGAGCTTGCGCTGCACGGGTACGAAGCCGCGCAGCGGATCGGCCTGCCAGCAGATGAACAGCAGCCCCGCGTCCGGCTTCCCGTCCGCGTCGAAACCGTCGTGAAAAGAGAACGGGCGGCGGAGCATGGCCGCGCCGCCGTTCTGGTCGGGCCGCGAGATCCGGGCGTGGGCGTTCGCCGCGACCAGCACCTTGCCGTCGTCGCCGGTCTTGTCCAGCTCCATCTCGGTGGTCTCGGTGCCCTCCGGACCCGCCGAAAGCGGAGCGCCGTCCTTCTTCCGGCGGCCGATGACCGTCTCCTGGTCGGCTGGCGAGAGCCCGTCCCAGTCGTCGAGGAGCATCCGGATCCGCCGTACGACGGCATACGAGCCGCCCGCCATCCAGGCCGGATCGCCCCCGTTCGGGACGAAGATCCGCTGCGCGAAGTCGTCGTCGGACTCCTTCGGGTTGTTGGTGCCGTCGACCTGCCCCATCAGGTTGCGGGACGTCATCGGCCGCGCGGTCGCGCCGGGCGAGCGGTTGAAGCCGTTCATCTGCCAGCGCACTCGGGCCGCCGACCCGGCCTCCCGCTGGATCGCGCGCAGCGCGTCGAACGCGACCAGCGCGTCGTTCGCGCCGATCTGCACCCACAGGTCGCCGTCGCTGCGGGCCCGGTCGAGCCGGTCGGACGAGAAGTCGGGAAGAGGGTCGAGCGCGCTGGGGCGCTGCTTCTCCAGGCCCGTACGGGAGAAGAAGCTGTGCCCGAACCCGAAGGTCACGGTCAGCGACGAGGGCCCCGCGTCCAGCGCGATCCCGCTGTCACCCGACCCAGTCCCGGACCCGGAGCCCGAACCGGACCCGGACTCAGACCCGGCCCCGAGGCCCGCCTCGCCGTCCATCAGCCGCCGTGCCGTCGCCGACCAGCGGCGCAGCAGGGCCGCCGCCTCCTTGCGGCCCGCTCCGGGCGTCAGGTCGAAGGCGACCAGATGGCCGCAGGACTGCGACGCCGTGGTGATGCCCGGCTGGCGCTCGCCCTCGAAGGCGACGCCGGTCGAGCCGACGGAGGTGAGCGGCGCGGCGGCCTCCGCCGCGGGTTCGGCGGCGGCGCGCCCGGCCGCGTATCCGGCCCCCGCGCCCACGACGCCCAGGGCGGCACCGGTGACGCCCGCGGTGCCGAGCAGCCGACGGCGGGAGATCCCGCCCGGAGCAGGGGCGCCGCCCGGAGCGGAAGGGGTGTCCGGAGTGGAAGAGGTGCCCGGAGCGGGGGAGCCGTCTGGAGTGGAAGAGGTGTTCGCCATGCCTGATTCAGCCGATCTTCGCGTTCTTGTCCACGGTCACCTGGTCGATGTCGGAGGTCCGTACGGTCGCCTTGACCTGCCAGTCCCCCGCCATCGGGATCTGCACCCCGCTCCTGCTCCAGTGTCCGGTGGTGACGCGGTCCGGCGTGACCGGCAGCGGACCGATGTTCTCGGACGTGAGCGTGAAGGAGATCCTGATCTCCGCCAGGTCGAACGGCTGGCTCCGCGGATCGAGGGCGTACACATGCACCTCGTTGACGCCGACCCGTCCGGGCGCCAGCTCGACCCGCACCGTTCCCTTGCCGTTCTCGCCGCCCGTGTCGAAGGGCAGCGTCAGTTCTATCGGCCCCGTCGGCCGGGCGGCGCCCGCCGCGGCTCCCTGGGCCGCCGCCGTTTCCTCGGTGCGGCCCGGTTCGGTGCCGGTCAGCTGTGTGGTCACGATCAGGATGACCACCGCGACCGCGGCCTCGGCCAGCACCGAGCGGCGCAGGCCCGAGCGCTCCTGGTCGGCGTCGCGGTCCCGCTTGGCGCGGGCGACGGCCATGGCGTCCCGCTGGCGGGCCAACTGGGCGGCGCGCCGGGGATCGCCGTCAGCAGAGGCCCCCACAGAGGCCCCCACAGAGGCCCCAGCGGCCGTCCCGGACCTGGCCGCGCCCTTCGCCTTGGCCGCGGCCCGCGCCTTCGCCTTGGCCTTCGGCGGCATGACCGTCCGCTGCTCGCCGATAGAGATGTCCGCCGCGGTCGCGGCCTTCACCTCGACCAGCCGCGCCGTCCAGCGCCGCGAGATGCCCGCGACCCCGACCATCACCACCACCAGGCCGATCTTGATGATCAGCAGCTGCCCGTACGACGTACCGGTCAGCGCCGACCAGGACCCGACCTGACGCCACGACTGATACACGCCGGTCGCGACCAGCGCCGCCACCGACCAGAAGGCGACCCGCGAGAAGCGCCGCACCGCCGTCCGCTCGACCGCCGGGGTGCGGTACAGCGAGACGAGCAGCGCGGCGAGCCCGCCCAGCCAGGTCGCGACCGCCAGCATGTGCAGCACGTCGAGCGGCATCGCCAGCCGCGTCTGGATGCCGGTGGACGCGTGCTCGGACAGCGCCCAGGTCGCGGCGAGACCGGCCGCGACGACGCCGCCCCCGACGCCGAGCCCGAAGGCGAGGTCCTTCCTGTCCGAGCCACCGCCCGAGCCACCGCCCGAGCCACCGCCCGAGCCACCGCCCGAGCCACCGCCCTGGCCGCCCCCTTCAGCGTCCTCGCGCCGCGCGTACGCCCCGAACAGCACCGCGACGAACAGCGCGGCCACCGCGAGGAGCAGCAGCCGGGAGATCAGCGCCGCCCCCGTCTTGGTGTTCAGCACCTCCCCGATGCCGCCCAGGTCGAGCGCGTCCGCGAGTTCCCCCGACCCCGTGTACGGGCCGCGCAGCAGCAGCATCGCCAGGGTCGCCGCGGTCAGCGTCAGCCAGCCCCGTACGACCAGGCGCTGCACCGGCCGCTGCCCGGCCGCCCGCGGACTGCACACCAGGACGAAGGCCGCCCCGCCGACCAGGACGAGGAAGCCGCCGTACGAGGCGTAGCGCGCGACCCCGTAGAGGGTCCCGACGACGCCACCGCCGCCCGTCTGGTCCGCCAGCTCGACCGTGGTGGCGGACGGCGCGCCGATGGAGAAGGTGAAGGCGCCCGAGATCGGATGGCTGTCCGCGGACACCGCCTGCCAGGCCACCGTGAAGGTGCCGTCCGGCTGGCCCGCGCGCAACCGCACACCGTGCCGGACGACGCCGTCACCGCTCAGGTCCTCGATCTTCCCCGCGTCGGCCCGTTCGCCGGTCGGGTCGAGTACCCGGATCGCGTCGTCGGAGAGCGCGACCTTCTCCGAGAAGGTCAGCGTCACCTCGGACGGGGCCTGTTCGACGACGGATCCCCGCACCGGGTCGCTCGCGGTCAGCACGGCGTGCGCGGACGCGGGCGCCGCGCCGACCAGCAGCGTGCCGAGCGCGGCGCACAGCAGGAGCAGCAGCCGCAGCGACTGCCCTGCGGTACGCGCGGCGGTACGCGCGGCGGTGGCCTTCATCAACGGTCAGTCCCTTACTGGGTCTTCGGGTTGTGGTTGGCCGCCTTGACGTCGAGCTCGGCCTTGACGGTGCCGGTCTCGGCGAAGTGCAGTTCCACCGCGACCTTCTCGCCGAGCTTCGGCTGGTGCTTCAGCTTCTGGAGCATCAGGTGGTTGCCGCCGCGCTCCAGCGCCAGCTCGCCGTTCGCCGGTACGTCGAAGGACCGCACCATTTTCATGGCCTGGTTCTCGGTGGCGTGCATGGTGATCTCGCCGATGTCACTGGTGACCGAGGTCAGCCGGTCCGCGCTCGCGCCGCTGTTGGTGACGGTGAGGAAGCCCGCCGCCATGTCGGCGGACGCGGGCTCGGGCACGAAGCCCCCGCTGACCTTCAGTTCGGGCGCGGCCGACGCGTCGGAGTCCTCGCCTCCGCACCCCGCGAGCGCCAGGCCCGCGGCCAGGGATATGGCGGCGATCAGGGCGCCGCGGCGGCGGGCCGGGGTGTGCGCGGCGGTCACCACGTCAGCGGCGGTCACGGCTTCTCTCCCTTGATGAGCTTCGGCAGGTCGGCGGCGAGCTCGGTGTCGGTGACGGTGTCGGCGTTGTAGAGGACGTACCCCGCGTCGGTCTTCGGCGAGAACGCGATGACCTGCTTGCTGTGCATCGAGGTGACCGTGCCGTCCTTCTCCTTGACCGGCGCCTCGATGGTGATGCCCAGGGAGCGGGCGCTCGCCTGGATGGTCGGGAAGTCGCCGGTCAGGCCGATGAAGGACGGGTCCTGGCCCTTGAGCCAGGTGCCGAGCTGCTCCGATGTGTCCCGCTCCGGGTCGGTGGTGACCATGATGACCTGGAGCTTCTCCCGCTCCGCCGCCGACAGGGACTTCTTGGCGATGGCGATGTTGCTCATGACCAGCGGGCAGGCGTCGGGGCAGTTGGTGTAGCCGAAGTAGAGCAGCGTCGGCTTGCCCTTGGTCCGCTCGCGCAGGTCGAACTTCTCGCCCTTGGCGTCCTGGAGCACCATGTCCGGCTTGATGAAGGGCCGGTCCAGGACGGTCGCGGCCTTGGTGTCCTGCTCGGTGGAGACCTCGGCCAGCGGCTTCTCGGCGTTGCCGTCGTCGCTGCCGCCGCAGGCCGAGAGGGTCAGGGCGGCCGCCGTGAGCACCGCGGCGGTCAGGAGGGTTTTCTTGCGCATGAGAGATGTTCCCAAGTAGGAGGCGTCGTGGTCCCGGCGCACGCCGGTCCGCGGGGAGCGGCCTTCGGCGTGCGCCGGGGTTCCGGGAGTTCGGGGCGGGTCAGTCGGTGGTACGGCGACGCCCGGCCAGCACGCCGAAGGCGACGCCGGCGGCGCCGACGAGGATGCCCGCGATGCCCAGACCACGGGCGAGGCCGTCGCTGCTGTCGGCCGACGCGGTCTGCTCGGCGGCGTCGGAGTCGGAGTCGGCGTCGGAGTCGGCGTCGGACTCGGACCCGGCCTTGGCGTCGCCCGCGCCCTTGTCGGACTGGTCCGACTCATCGGACGCGGTGTCGGCGGCCGCGCCGTGGCCGTGGCCGTCCTCGCCCTCGCTCAGCGCGAGGACGGGCGCGGGCGAGTCGGGCTCGTCGCCGCCCTCCTTCGGCTCCTCGATCCAGCGCACGACCTCGTCGTTCGAGTACGTCTGGAGGGCCTTGAACACCAGCTGGTCGGCGTCCTCCGGCAGCCGCCCCATGGAGAGCGGGAACTGCTGGAAGGTGCCGGGCTGGATGCCCGCGTCCTCGCCCTTGCCGGTGGCGGTCCAGGTGACCTTGGAGACGGCCTCGTCGATCTTCTTGCCGTGCAGATCCAGCGGCTTGTCCAGCTTGGAGACGGTGACCTTCGCCTCCCAGCCGGGCACCGGCTGCGGCATCACGGAGGCGAGCGGGTGGTCGGTCGGGAAGGAGACTTCGAGCTTCACGGTCGAGGCGTTGTCGCGCTCGTTCGGCACCTTGAAGTTGACGGTGGCGTACGAGCCCTTGCCGGCCTCGCCCTGCGGCTGCACGGTGACGTGCGCGGCGGCCGGTCCGGCCAGCAGGACGACGGCGCCGACGGCGGCGGTGGCGACGGCGGCGAGCCGCGGGGCGGTACGGGAGCGGGGGGCCGTACGGGAGCGGGAGTCGGACGTCGGAAGAGACAGAGCCATGGCGGAAACACTCCACAGTGGGTGGTTTGGGGGTGATGTCGGATACGCGGCTGTGGGGCACGCGCGAGCGCGACGCGTCACCCGTCCGAACCCTGTCCGGGGGAGTGCCGCGTCAGGCGGCGAGAACGAGCCCGGCGGGCGGCGGCCCGCGCCGGGTCACCGTGTGCTGGAGCGCGGCCACGGGCGGCCGTGGTTGCGCGAAGCGCCCGGTGCGCGGCGGCCGCGGGCCGGTCTCGGGGGCCCCGAGCAGCCCGCCCGTCAGCGCCCGTACGAGCGACAGGGCGGCGCGCAGCGACCGTACGAGCGCGAGTTCGGCGACCCCGTACAGCGGAAGCTCGGACAGCCGCAGCAGGGCCAGATCGCCCCGGCGCAGCAGCCAGCCCGCGGTGAGCGCGGCGAGCAGGTGGCCGAGCAGCATGGGCAGGTTGGGCAGCAGCCCCGCACAGTGGCTCAGCGAGTCGAGCGCCGATTGGCCCGCGTACCCGCCCGACGCCGCGGCGGTGTCGGCGGCGTCGGCGGAAGCGAGCGGTGCGCCGCCCGGTTCGAGCCGGGCGTTCACCAGGATCTGGTAGGCCTGGGTGGGGCTGAGCGCCGCTGTCGACGCTCCGCAGACCAGGCGCGCGGCGCGCTCGATCAGCGCGGCGTCCGTGAGTGAGGCGTCCGTCAGCGCGGCGTCCGCGGCCATCCGCGCGGCGTGCTGCTGTCCGGCCCCGAAGACCGTGTGCAGCCAGAGCTGCCCGACCGCGAGCGCGGCGGCGATCCCCGGCAGGGTACGGTCCCGCCCCGCGAGCGGCGCCGCCACCGCGAACACGGTGGCGAAGCCCACGCCGAGCGTCCACAGCGGGACGGTGGCGCTGGAGGCGAGGGTGTGCCCGCCCGCGGACAGCGCGACGCAGACCGCGGCGAACACCGCGGCCCGCAGCAGCCGGAGGCCGGGTCCGGTACGCATGACGCGCGCGTAGGGGGCAGGCATGACGGGGTCATCATCGCACTGGCCTTACCCGGTACATACGGCAGGTCCGCAAGGTCGGGAAGGTCGTGTTCCGCCCCGCGGCGGCTTCTCGCGGTGCTCGATACACCGGTACGGCCGGTCGGCGCGTCCGCCATATGGGCGGTATCACGTTCGCCCGGCGCTTACTCGTCGTCTCGCGGGGCAATACGTATCGGTATGTCGAGCTACGGCCGGGAGGCTGCCGCATGAGCATCTGGTGGTCACTCCACTTGCGGTGCGAGTCCGCGAGCGTCCCGCTGGCCCGCCGTCTGCTGCTCGGCACGATGGAGAGCGCGGGCGTCGACCCCGATGTCTCGTACGATCTCTCGCTCGCGCTCAGCGAGGCCTGTGCGAACGCCGTGGAGCACGGCTGCGGCGGGCGCGCGCCGGGCGGCCGCGCCGACGCGTACCGGGTGACCGCGTTCCTCGACGACCAGCGGTGTCATATCGAGGTCACCGACTCGGGCCCCGGCTTCCCCGTCGCCCAGGCTCCCCGTTCCGAGCGGCCCGGTCCCGACGCGGCGGACGAGCACGGGCGGGGCCTGTTCCTGATCGAGGAGCTGGCCGACCGCGTCTCCTTCGGCAGCGATCCCGGCCGGGGTGGCGCGGTGGTCAGCTTCGAGAAGATCCTCAAGTGGCGCGAAGGGGCCCCGCTCGCCGCGGTGTGAAGGAGAGGCGGCCGGTAACGAAAGGGCGGCCGGGTGCCTCCAAGCACCCGACCGCCCCAACGTCACGGAAACGCCGTCCCGGAGTCGCTCAGCCCTTGAGCCGCGCCATCCACGCCTCGACCTCGTCCGCCCGCCGCGGCAGCGCGTCCGACAGATTGCGGTTGCCGTCCTCGGTCACCAGGATGTCGTCCTCGATCCGGACGCCGATCCCCCGGTACTCCTCGGGCACGGTCAGGTCGTCCGCCTGGAAGTACAGCCCCGGCTCGACGGTCAGGCACATGCCCGGCTCAAGCGTGCCGTCCACGTACGCCTCGGTGCGCGCGGCCGCGCAGTCGTGGACGTCCATGCCGAGCATGTGGCCGGTGCCGTGCAGGGTCCAGCGGCGCTGCAGCCCCAGCTCCAGTACGCGCTCCACCGGGCCCTCGACCAGGCCCCACTCGACCAGCCTGGCGGCGAGCACCTGCTGCGCGGCGTCGTGGAAGTCGCGGTACTTGCCGCCCGGCTTGACCGCCGCGATACCGGCCTCCTGGGCCTCGTACACGGCGTCGTAGATCTTGCGCTGGAGGTCGCTGAAGCGGCCGTTGACCGGCAGCGTACGGGTGACGTCCGCGGTGTAGAGGGAGTGCGTCTCCACGCCCGCGTCCAGGAGCAGCAGGTCGCCGGAGCGGACCGGGCCGTCGTTGCGCACCCAGTGCAGCGTGGTGGCGTGCGGGCCGGCGGCGCAGATCGAGCCGTACCCGACGTCGTTGCCCTCCACGCGCGCGCGGAGGAAGAAGGTGCCCTCGATGTAGCGCTCGCTGGTGGCCTCGGCCTTGTCGAGGACGCGTACCACGTCCTCGAAGCCGCGGACCGTGGAGTCGACGGCCTTCTGCAGCTCGCCGACCTCGAAGTCGTCCTTGATGACACGGGCCTCGGACAGGAAGACCCGCAGCTCCTCGTCGGTCTCCGCGGTGACCTTGTCGGCCAGGGCGCTCTGGATCCCGGCGTCGTAGCCGCGGACGACCCGGACCGGTCCGGTGGCCTCGGCCAGCCGCTCCGGGAGCTCGCGTACGTCGGCGGTGGGGATGCCGAGCAGGCGCTCGGCCTCGGAGAGGGAGTTGCGGCGGCCGACCCACAGCTCGCCGTCGCCCTTCAGCCAGAACTCGCCGTTCTCGCGGTTGGAGCGGGGCAGCCGGTAGACCGTGGCCCGGTGGCCGTCGGCGGCCGGTTCGAGCACCAGCACGCTGTCCTCGGTCTGGTCGCCGGTGAGGTACGTGTACTCGACCGACGAACGGAAGGGGTACTCGGTGTCGTTGGAGCGGGTCTTCAGGTTGCCCGCGGGGATCACCAGGCGCTCGCCGGGGAAGCGCGCCGAGAGCGCGGCGCGGCGGCGCGCGGTGTGCTCGGCCTGCTCGATCGGCTCCAGGTCGCGGAGCTCGGTGTCGGCCCAGCCGGACCGCATGTTCTCGGTGAGCTCGTCGGACACCCCCGGATACAGGCCGTTCTTCCGCTGCTTGATCGGCTGCTCGGCAGAGCCTTCCGGGGTCTCCGGGGCTTCTGGGGTGAGCTCATCCGACACGACTGCCTCCTCGATACGACACTGGACCGTCTTCCATCGTAAATCCGCAGGCAAGACGGTCCCGTGGCGTGTGAGGAATCAGTCAAAACGGGCGGCGAGCAGAACCACGTCCTCCCGTCCTTCGGCCGCGTCCAGGTCGTCCGGGAGCACGGTCCGCAGGACGTGGTCCGCGATCGCGCCGGGGTCGTCCCGGAGCGACCTGGGCACGCTCGCGGCCGCCGAGTGCAGCCGGGCGAAGGCCCGGTCCATGGCGTCGCCGGTACGGTGCAGCAGCCCGTCCGTATACAGCAGCACCGTTTCTCCGGGCTCGGGCGAGAACTCCACGCTGGGCGCCTCCCAGCAGGCGAGCATCCCCAGCGGCGCCGAGAGCGAGGTCTCCGCGAACTCGGTGCGCCGCTCGCCGACGATCAGCGGCGGCGCGTGGCCCGCACCGGCCAGCACGATCTTGCGCGGCCCCGGCTCGCAGTACGCGAAGAGGGCGGTCGCGCTGCGCGCGGGCTCGGTCAGCCGCAGCAGCAGCTCCAGGTCGGACAGGACGGCCACCGGGTCCTCGCCCTCTATCACGGCGTACGCCCGCAGGGACGCCCGCAGCCGTCCCATCGCGGCGACCGCGCTGGGCCCGGCGCCGGTGACCGAGCCGACCGCGAGGCCCAGCGCGCCCTCCGGCAGCGGCAGCGCGTCGTACCAGTCGCCGCCGCCGCGCGGTCCCGTGCGGTGCCGGGCGGCGAGCCGCACTCCGGCCACTCGGGGCAGACGGCTGGGCAGCAGCTCGTCGGCGAGCGTGGCGACCTGGGTGCGGGCCCGCTCCAGTTCGAGCAGCCGGGCCAGGTGCTCGGTCGCGTACCGCGTGTAGAGGCCGATCAGGTGGCGCTGGCGCTCGCCGGGCTCGGCGGGTTCGTCGTACAGCCACACCGCCGCGCCGAGCCGTCCCGCCGCTTCGCCCGCCAGGGGTACGGCGTAGCTCGCGGCGTAGCCGAGGCGGGCGGCGACCTCGCGGTGGCGCGGGTCGAGGCCGTCGTCGGCGAGCAGGTCGGGGCTGGCGATCTCGCTGTCGGCGTCCGGCAGTCCGTCCAGGATGCGGCCGTACGAGGTGACGCTGCGCGGGATGGTCTCGATGTGCCCGAGGTCGGCGTGCGCGAGGCCGAGGCCGACCGTGCTGTCGGGGCCCAGCCCGTCGGCGGGTTCCAGGACGACCAGTCCGCGGCGGGCGCCGACCAGGGCGGCTCCGGCGCGCACGATCTCCCGGAGCGCGTCGTCCAGGTCCGCGGTGCGGGCGAGCCGCTCGGTCAGTTCGTGCAGGGTGGTGAGGTCGGAGACCCAGCCCGCGAGCCGGTCCTGGAGGACGGCGACCGGGGGAGCGAGCGGGATGGCCGGGGCCGCTGGGTCCAGTGGATCGGCCGGGTCGGGTGGGTCGAGTGGGGTGACTGCTTCCGGCGACGACGATTCGGCGGCCGACGCCACAGTGTGTGCGGGGGGTGGAACCGTGGAATCGATTCCAGCCACTTTCGGAAGGTGCGGGGCGTTCATGATGACCGGCTTTCCGACCGGCGCGTTTTGCTCGTACTGCCCAAAAGCATCGCAAACCCCCAAGTCTTCTGCGCCGCTGGCAATGGCTCCACATCTACACGGACTGGAGAGGGGATGTCCAGCATTGTCCTGCGGGGATTCCTGGTGTCAAGAGCGCTGAAAGAGATGCGAGTGACCCCTGGGCAAGAAACAGAATCTGGCGGAAAATGGTCCACGATGACTACGCGTTGCGGTCGACTGGCACCGTTCGACAGCGCGTCACGGCGGCCGTGCGGGGTACGTACTGGTGGAAGGCCAGGGGCAGTTGACGCTGGCTCTGAACCAGATGGCGAGCCCGAACGTCCTAACAGACGACGGCCGTGTTCCAGCCGCCACGGCGGGATTTCGCAAGCGGGCGGCAAGCGCCATGCGTGCGCCACCCACCGCCATGCCGCAAGAGGTACCAGGCCAAAGCTCGTACCGTCCAAGCTCGACTCGACAGTGCTCTACTCGGCAGTGCTCGACTCGGCAGTGCTCAACGGTGGGAGTGTGATCCGCTGACTTGTACGCACAGTGATACGCACGGTGAACTCATGCACACAGGGTGTGTTGTGGCCCTCGGCGTTCAACGGAAAGGAACGAGCGCTCATGCGCGAGATCCCCGGAAGGCGACGCAGGCTCCTGTCGAAGCGAGGACGCGGGAGGCCTGATCTCATCGGCGCGGCCCTGACCTTCGCCACCGCGTGGCAGTGGCCCGTGCTCCCCGGCGTGGGCCAGCTCCCCGGCGCGGGGAGGCGGAGCTCCTCCCGCTCCTGCGGCTGTGCCTGCCCGGACGCGCGGTGCGCGGTACCCGGCGGTCACCCCTTCGACCCCGGCCTCCTCGCCGCGACCACCGACGCGCGCATGGTGCGCTGGTGGTGGACCAACCGCCCCACCGCCCCGATCGTCCTGGCGACCGGCCGCCCCGGCCCGTGCGCGATCAGCCTGCCCGCCGTCGCGGCCGCCGCCGCGCTGGCCGAACTGCGCGGCGCGGGCGTCCGGCTCGGCCCGGTCGTCGCCACGCCGGACCGCTGGTTCCTGCTGGTGGCGCCGTACTCCATGGAGCAGCTCGGCGAGCTGCTGTACGACAAGGACTGGGTGCCGAGCTCGCTGCGCTTCCACAGCGAGGGCGGCTATGTGGCGCTGCCGCCGTCGGAGATCGGACAGGGCCAGGTCCGCTGGGCGCTCGCGCCGCTGCCCGGCTCCGCGACGCCCTGGCTGCCCGATGTGGAGGCCGTGGTGGACGTCCTCGTCGAGACCCTCACTCGTACGGGTGTGAGCGCGCCCGAGTTCTAGGGGCCGCGGGCGCGCGCCGCGCCCCGGCTCCGTCATCCGCCGCTAGGGTCTGTCCGGCGGGCAGGGCCTAGGCCGACAGGACCTGGGCGAATGCGTGCGAGCGGGACGAACGGGTGCGAGCGGGTGGGTGCGATGAAGCGAGTTCGGGTGGCGATGCTGACGGCCGTCGTGGCGCTCGCCGTGCTGCTTCCGCTGGCCGGGGCGTTCGCGGGCCAGACGGCGGAGGACGGGGCACCCGCGCCGGTGCGGGCCGAGGCCGCCACCGGGAGCGCTGACGCCGCTGAGCGTGGTGCCGGGGCCGGAGAGGGCGACGGGCCCGAGTCCGGTCGTCGCGTCGCGGGCGCCGAGCGGTGCGGGCCCGAACTCGCCTCGCCCGACGGGATCGAGGCGCAGACCTGTGTCCTGTTCCAGGACGAGCGGACCTGGGCGCGCACGTACTATCGCAACGCGACGGGCGAGCGGCTGCGTGCCGCGCTGTCGCTGCTGGGCCCCGGCGGGCGCAGCGTGCAGACGCACTGCGCGGTGGCGGCCGGAGACGGACCCGGAGCCTGTGACACGCCCAGGGAGCGGACCGCGGGCGGCCGGTCGGCCTATACGGCGGTGGCGGAGTTCGCCTCACCCGAGCGGCAGCCGGGGCTTCTGCTGCGCGTGGGGAGCAACCCCGCCTGAGTGAACGGGCGTTGAGGATCACCAGCGCCCTCGGGGCCGCGGGAGAAAAACAAGGGCCCGGTCGCTGGCGACGGGGGATGCACCAGCGACCGGGCTATCTGAACCGTAACAAGAGATCGGTGGTTCGCAAATTCGAGGTCGGCTATTCGGACACGGATTCACCTGTGGACACGGGGAGTTGTGACAGGGGTCATACGTCCCGCCGTGTCTGTCCTGTGCCCCCTGCCGGGCTTCGCCCGCTCCTGCCGGTCCTGTCCGGCTTCCCGGAACAGGACCGGCAGGGGGCGTCAGCTGAGGGTGACCTGGCGGTTGGTGAGTCCGCCACGGGCCCGTCGCTCCTCGGCGGTGAGCGGCGCGTCGCTGGCGAGCGCCACCGCGAGGCGCTCGGCGAAGGCGGCGGCCGGCTGCTCGACGTCGGCGGCGCGCACCTCGCTCGGCAGATCCCAGACCGGGACCATCAGGCCGTGCGCCCGGAACGAGCCGACCAGCCGGGTGCCGTCGCCGAGGCTCGACTCGCCCGCAGCGTGCAGCCGGGCCAGCGCGTCGAGCAGCTGCTCCTCGGGGTGTGGCATGACCCAGCGCAGGTGGTTCTTCTCCGGGGTCTCGCACCAGTACGCGGCGTCGACGCCGGTGAGCCTGACGGTCGGGATGGCGGCGGCGTTCGCCCGCTCCAAAGAGGCCGAAACCTCAGGGGTGCTGTGCTCCGAGTCGGGCACCCAGAACTCGAAGCCCTCGTGAACGACCGGCTCGAAATCGCCCTTCGGGTCGAGCAGGTCCTGCAGCCGCGGCCCGTCGGCCGGTGCGCGGCGGGCCGCGACCGGGTTGCCGGGCTCGGCCTCCAGGGCGCGCCGCAGGGTGTCGGCCAGGTCGCGGCTCAGGTCGCCGGACGCGGTGTCGTTCTGCAGGCCGATCAGCACCGAGCCGTCGTCGCGGCGCAGGGCGGGCCAGGCCATCGGCAGCACCGTGGCGAGGGTGACGGAGGGGACGCCGTCCGGCAGCGCGTCCTTCAGCGGGAGCTCGACCGTGGCGGCCGGTACCAGTTCGCGCAGCGCGACCCAGTCGCACTCGCCGGGCAGCCCCTCGAAGGGGCGGTGCACCAGCTCGGTCACGGCGTGCGAGGCGGTGCGGCCGTGGCAGGCCTTGTACCGGCGGCCGGAGCCGCAGGGGCAGGGTTCGCGGGCGCCGACGACCGGGATCTCGCCGTCAGTGATCTGCGGCGTGCTCTGCGGCTTGCCCTTGCCCTTGGTCTGGGGGCGCTTCTTGGCCATGGTGGCTGTCTCCCGGTCTCCGCTCACTGCGTACGGCGGCGAGCCTATCCGCTCGTACCCGATGAGCAGGCATGCCGGGGGCCGGGGCCGGGGGCCGGGGCAACAGGCCCTGGCGTCAGCCGAGGTCGTCGAACGGGTCGGCGAACTGCAGCTCCGCGGCGGCGATGGCCGACGGGCTCGCGACGCGCGTAGCGAAATCGTCGTGCCGGTGCCCGCTCGCGATGACCACCCACACGGTGACTTCTCCGGGCGCGTCGTCACGGACGCCCCACTCCTCGGCCAGCGCGGTGATGATGTGGAGCCCACGGCCGCCGCGCGCGGTGACCGAGGGCGTGGCCGGAACCGGGCGGGTCGGACCACCGCCGTCCGTCACTTCCACCGTCAGCCGACCCGCCGCGTCGACCCGCCAGGCGGCCCGTACGTCGCCGCCGTCGGCCGCCGAGCCGTTGCTCAGCGGTCTGCCGTGCCGACAGGCGTTGCTGAGCAGTTCGGAAAGGATGAGAACGGCATCGTCGATGACCGAATCCGACACCCCGGTGACCCGCAGCTCGTCACGCATCCGGTGTCTCGCCTGCCCGACGCCCGCAGGGCCATGGAGTACGGCCATGCTCGAAGACGCGGGCACCTCCTGTGCCACCACCAACGCCACCCCCGAGACCTCCTTCGCCCCACGCCACGGTGTGAATGCCCCATGAGGCCGGGCCGGAAACCGCCCCACACACGCCTGGTGACGCACTTGTCACGATCGAACACGCACCGAACGCGCCGGGGCACTCTGCGTGAGTGGCGGGAGTTCGTTCTGTGACAGCGGTCACATGCTCAGGAGTCGCCGGGTGGCCTACCGGCCGAGTTGGCGCAGCACCTCACGTGGCCGGTTGGTGATGACCGCGTCGATGCCGAGCCGGGCGCACAGCTCCACGTCTTCGGGTTCGTTCACGGTCCACACGTGGACCTGGTTCCCGGCGCGCTGGAGCTTCTCGATGTAGCCGGGGTGGTTGCGGACGATCCGCATGCCGGGGCCCGCGATGCCGACCCCTTCGGGCAGGCGGCCGTCGCGCAGCCGCGGTGTGACGAACTGCATCAGGTAGACGGTCGGGAGGGCGGGGGCCGCGGCCCGGACCCGGTGCAGCGACCGCGCGGAGAAGCTCATGATCCGTACCGGCGAATCGGCGGCCGCCTCCGGGGCGTCCAGGCCGAACCGCTTGAGCAGGTGCAGCAGCCGCTCCTCGACCCGTCCCGCCCAGCGCGTGGGGTGCTTGGTCTCGATGGCCAGTTCGACCCGGCGGCCCGCGTCGGCGACGAGTTCGAGCAGCCGCTCCAGGGTGAGGACGGAGGTGTCCTCCCATTCCGGACCGTCCTCGCGGTTCTTCCAGGAGCCGAAGTCCAGGGCGGCGAGCTCGGCGAGCTCCAGGGCCGAGACGGCGCCGCGGCCGTTCGACGTACGGTTGACGCGGCGGTCGTGCACGCACACCAGGTGGCCGTCGGCGGTCAGCCGTACATCGCATTCGAGCGCGTCGGCGCCGTACTCGATGGCCTTCTTGTACGCGTCGAGCGTGTGCTCGGGCGCGTCGTCGGACGCGCCTCGGTGGGCGACGACGCGGGGCGGGTGCGGGTGCGGGTGCGGCTGCGGAACCGGGCCGTCGGCCGGGGTCTGTGGAGCGGAAGTCACGGCGTCATGGTGTCACCCTTGAGGGTGTGCGGTGGTACAGGTGGTAAGCCAGGCGGCGGACGCACAGGTGCCGCTTATGGTGCTCTGACGCCCGGTGGGAAAAGCTGATGGCATACCCGCGCAGGCCGCATCGTGGACCGAGGAGAGAGCTGTGAGCACCGAGAACGAGGACAAGGACAACGCGGTACCGCCCGCCCCGTCCACCCCTCCCGTGCCTCCCGCGGCCACTCCCGACGGGCCCCCGCCGCCGCCGTCGTCGTCATCGGCCGCCGAGCCAACGGCGGGACCGTCCCCCAAGCTGGGACCGTCCCCTGAGCCGGGCCCCTCGCCCGAATCGGGCCCGCCCCCCGAGCCGGGGTCAGCCCCCGTACCCGTACCCGGACCAGTCCCGGAAACCGTTCCGGACCCCGGCCCGGTAGCGGCCCCGAGCCCCAGTCCCGGAGTGGGCGCGGGCCCCGGCACGGGAACGGAACCCACGGCCACCTGGCCCCCCGTCCCGCCAGCCGTCCCCGCGTACACGAACGCCGCTGGCGTCGGCGGCGGCGGTGGCGGGCACGGCTGGGGCGCCTCCTACCAGCCGCCCCAGCCGCCAGGACCCGGCCAGGGCAGGGGCAGAGGCGGCCTGGTCGCCGCGGTGCTGGCCGCCGCACTGCTCGCGGGCGGCGTCGGCGGCGGCGTCGGCTACTGGGCGGCCGAGCGCAACGACGTGGACACCCCGACCTCCACCACCGTCTCGGCCTCGCAGACCCCGGCCGACCTCAAGCGTGAAGAGGGCTCGATCGCGGACATCGCGGCGAAGGCGCTGCCGAGCGTCGTCACCATCGACGCGGAGGGCGGCCGCGGCGGTGGCGGCACGGGCACCGGCTTCGTGTACGACAAGGAAGGCCACATCCTCACCAACAACCACGTGGTGGCGTCGGCGGCCGACAGCGGCAAGGTCTCCGCGACCTTCGCCAGCGGCAAGAAGTACGACGCCGAGGTGATCGGCCGGGCTCAGGGCTACGACGTCGCCGTGCTGAAGCTGAAGAACGCCGAGGGCCTGACCCCGCTGCCGCTCGGCGACTCCGACAAGGTGGCCGTCGGCGACTCGTCGATCGCGATCGGCGCGCCCTTCGGGCTCTCCAACACCGTCACCACGGGCATCGTCAGCGCCAAGAACCGCCCGGTGTCCTCCAGCGACGGCAGCGGTACGAGCAAGAACTCCTATATGAGCGCCCTGCAGACCGACGCCTCCATCAATCCGGGCAACTCCGGCGGCCCGCTCCTCGATGCCCGCGGCGCGGTGATCGGCGTCAACTCCGCCATCCAGTCCACCAGCGGCGGCATCGGCGGCCAGGCCGGGTCGATCGGCCTGGGCTTCGCGATCCCGATCAACCAGGCGAAGAACGTCGCCGAGCAGCTGATCAAGACGGGCAAGGCCGTCTACCCGATGATCGGCGCCTCGGTCATCACCCTGGAGAACGCCCGCGACGGCGCCCGCATCCCGGAAGAGGGCGCGGACAACACGGACCCGATCCTCAAGGGCGGCCCCGCGGACAAGGCGGGCCTCAGGCCGGGCGACGTCATCATCAAGCTGGGCGACCGCGCGATCGACAGCGGCCCCACCCTGATCAGCGAGATCTGGACCTACCAGCCGAACGACAAGGTCGAACTCACCTACCTGCGCGACGGCAAGGAACACACGGTCGAACTGGTCCTGGAAAGCAAGGACGAGAGCTGAGCCGGTAGGCTGTGCTCGCTCCGGCGCGGACGGCCGGGGCGGGGTGGGTTGCCCGAGCGGCCTAAGGGAACGGTCTTGAAAACCGTCGAGGCGCGAGCCTCCGTGGGTTCAAATCCCACACCCACCGCAGCGGGTCAGCGTATGCGCTGGTCATCAGGGGTGCCTCGATCGCGGGGCACCCCTTCGTCTTGACCGGGCGGGTGGGTGCCGGGCGGGTGGGCGCGTGCGGACCGCGGGCCGTGTCAGGCCGTGGCCGTACGGGCGGTGGTCCGGGCGGTGGCCGCCAGGTCCGTCGCTCGCCGGACCGAGTCGGCGGACGCGGCCAGCAGCGGGAGCCGGACGGCCGGGCTGGGGATGCGGCCCTGGGCGTGCAGCACCCCCTTGATCACGGTCGGGTTCGGCTCGGCGAAGAGCGCGGCGGACAGCCGGGCCAGCTCGGCGCCCAGCCTGCGGGCCGGTCCGGCGGCGTCGCGCCGCCACAGCGAGATCAGCTCGGAGAAGTCGGCCGTGCGGACATTGGCCGACGCCAGGATGCCTCCGTGCGCGCCCGCCGCGAGCAGCGGCGAGATGACGGCGTCGTCGCCGCCGAGCACCGCGAAGCCCGGCGCGGACGAGCCGAGCAGTTCCATCGCGGCCGCGTCGATCACGCCGGTCGCGTACTTGACCCCGACGACCTCCGGCAGGTGCCCGAGCGCGTTCAGCGCGCCGGTGCTGAGGGGCTGGCCGGTGCGGTACGGGATGTCGTAGACGACCAGCGGCAGGCCCCCGCCTTCGGCGAGCGCCGTGAAGTGCGCCAGCGCGCCCGCCTCACCGGGCCGGGTGTAGGGCGGCGCGGGAACCAGCGCCGCGGCGACGTCACCGCTCTGCGCGAGCTCCCGCAGGGTCGTGATCGCGGCGGCGGTGTCGTTGGTGCCGACGCCGACGATCAGCGGGGCGCCGTGCGCGCGGCAGGCCGCCGAGCAGACGCGGATCACGGCCCGCTTCTCCTCGGCGGTCAGCGTGGCCGCCTCCGCGGTAGTGCCCAGGGCGACGAGTCCGCGAGCGCCACCGGTCGACAGCGCCTCGTCGGCGAGGCGGGCGAGCGCGTCCGGGTCGAGGCGAAGGTCGTCGGTGAACGGCGTCACCAGAGGAACGAACAGGCCGGTGAGGTTCGCTTCGGTCGTCATGTGCCCCAGCCTGGCCGACACCAACCCAGTAGATCCAGTTCATGTTTCTTTGTTTATGCGTAAGCTCACCTTATGCTCGATGTTCGACGACTCCACCTGCTGCGCGAACTGGACCGCCGCGGCACCATCGCGGCCGTGGCGGAGGCGCTGACCTTCACCGCGTCGGCCGTCTCCCAGCAGCTGGGCGTGCTGGAGCGCGAGGCGGGCGTGCCCCTGCTGGAGCGCAGCGGCAGACGGGTGGTGCTCACGCCCGCGGGCCGTACCCTCGTCGGCCACGCCGACGCCGTTCTCGAACGCCTCGAACTGGCGGTATCCGAGCTGGCCGGCGCGCGCGAGGGCGTCGGCGGGCCGCTGCGGATCGGGACGTTCCCCTCGGGCGGCCCCGCGATCGTGCCCGCCACGCTGGCCGAACTGGCCCTGCGGCATCCCGCGCTGGAGCCGATGGTGCAGGAGATCGACTCGGCGCGGGTCTCCGACGGCCTGCGCGCCAGCGAGCTCGATGTGGCCCTCGTCCACGACTACGACTTCGTTCCCGCGTCACCGGACACCACGGTGGACCAGGTGCCTCTGCTGGACGAGCCGATGTACCTGGCTACGGGCGACGCCGCCGACCGTGCTCCCGCCGCCGGTCCCGCTGTCCGTCCCGCCGCTGGTCCCGCCGTGCGCGGCGGCACGTTGGCGGAGCTGCTCGGACCGTGGGCCGCGGCGCCGTGGATCACGGCCCGCGACGGTACGACCGGCCACGCGATGGCCGTACGCGCCTGCCAGGCGGCCGGTTTCCAGCCGCGTATCCGCCACCAGGTGAACGACTTCCGTACGGTCCTGGCGCTGGCCGCGATCGGGCAGGGCGCCGGCTTCGTACCGGAGATGGCCACCGCACACGCCCCGGACGGCGTGGTCCTGACCCGGCTGCCCCTCTTCCGCCGCTCGAAGGTCGCCTTCCGCGCGGGCGGCGGCACGCACCCGGCGATCGCGGCGTTCGTGGCGGCGGCGCGCAGGGCGGTCGGGGCGGCGGCGGGAGTGGCGACGGGAGTGGCGACGGGGGCGTCCAGGGAGATTGGCTGAAAATGTGCCGAAACGCTTCATCCGTTGCGGGGCGGGGGTGAGCGGACCGGGGAGCGGCCCTGGGGGCGGTCTGGGGAGCGGGAAAGGGAGAGTTAGGGGTTTATCGACTCATCGTCACGCTTGCGAGCGAAAGGTGCGGCAAGGGGTGGTTCGCCGGGGATTCGGTGGGCAACTCTGATCTCGCGACGTCGTGAACATCGCCAAGGCAGTCGGCCAACTCCCTTGGCACAAGCCGCACTTACCGGCTCCCGCCGGTTCTGGAGGAAAAGACATGGCAAGCATCCGTACCGCTCGCGTGATCGCCGCCGCTGCCGCACTCCCGCTGACAATGGCGCTGTTCTCCGGTGTCGCCGCAGCCGACAACGGCGGCTTCGCGAACGACGGATCGAACGTCAGCGTGGCGTCCATCATCGGCAGCGGCGTCGGCGGCGACAACAGCGGCAACTCCGCGACCAACCAGCAGGTGGCCACGGGCTCCGGCGCGACGAACCAGAACAACAACGCCCAGGTGAACGGTTCCGCCTTCACGGCGATCGACCAGTCGAACGAGATCACCACCATCAACTTCACCAACCTCTGGTGAGGCGGGGCGGCCTCCGGGTGGGCCCCGGAGGCCGGGCAACCGGGGTGGTGTGAGGGTCTGCGCGGCGGCACGAACTGTGCCGCCGCGCAGTCGCGTTCACCTTGACACCCACCGACATCTGACGGACAGTCAGATATCTGTCGGCGGTGATGGCTGGCTCAGGGTCCGGGGTTCGACGGCTGGCTCGGGGGCCGGGGTGGGGAGGGCGCGGCGGTGAGCGGTTCGGGTGGGTGCGACGAGCTGTTGTACCAGCGGCTGCGGGCGTACGAGGGAAAGCCCGCGGTCGAGGCCGGGCGCGGCAAGGATCCGGTCAACGAGCCGATGATCAGGCACTGGTGTGAGGCGATGGGCGACGCGCACCCCGCCTACACGGGCCCGGACGCGGTCGCGCCGCCGGCCATGCTGCAGGCCTGGACGATGGGCGGCCTCTCCGGGCACACCAAGGGCGCCGGGGACGGCGCCGGTCGGTCGGCCGCGTACGACGAGCTGACCGCGCTGCTGCACGGCGCCGGGTACACCTCGGTGGTCGCGACCGACTGCGAGCAGGAGTATCCGCGGCCGCTGCGGGTCGGGGACGAGATCACCTTCGACGCGGTGATCGAGGCGGTGTCGGAGCGGAAGACCACCAAGCTCGGGACGGGACACTTCGTCACGACCCGGATGGACGTCCGGGCGAACGGCCGACTGGCGGGGACCCATCGCTTCCGGATCCTCAAGTACGCGCCCGCGCCGCCGTCCAAGCGGCCCGCCGCGCGGGGCGAGCGGCCTTCGCGGGGCGAGCGGCCCGCGCAGAGCGAGCGGCCCGCGCGGACCCAGCGGCCGCGTCCCGTCGTCAACCGGGACAACGAGGGGTTCTGGGAGGGCGTCCGTCAGCACCGGCTGCTGATCCAGCGGTGCACCGCGTGCGGGCGGCCGCGGTTTCCCTGGCTGCCCGGCTGTAACGCGTGCGGCTCGGACGCGTGGGACACGGTCGAGGCGAGCGGCGACGGCACGGTCTACTCGTACGTGGTGATGCACCATCCGCCCTTCCCCGCCTTCGACCCTCCGTACGCGGTCGGGCTGATCGAGCTCGCCGAGGGTGTGCGGATGGTCGGCAACGTGGTCGGGGCGCCGCATGACGAGGTGCGGATCGGGATGCCCGTACGGCTCGCGTTCCAGCGGGTGGACGACGACGTGGAGATCCCGGTGTTCGGACCGCGGGGAGACCGTACGGACGGCGGTGGCGGCGGTGGCGGCAGTGGCGGTCACGATCGCGGGCGCGGGCGCGGGCGCGGTCGCGGTGTCGTGCCGGTGCGCGTCGGGGACGAGCTGCCGCCGCTCACGGTTCCGGTGACCCGCCTGCTGATCGTCTCGGGGGCCATCGCCTCGCGCGACTACCAGGATGTGCACCACGACGCCGTGGCGGCCGCCGAGAAGGGTTCGCCGGACATCTTCATGAACATCCTCACCACCAACGGCCTGGTCGGCCGGTACGTCACCGACCACTTCGGCCCCGGTGCCGTACTCCGCAAGATGGCTATCCGGCTGGGAGCGCCGAACTACCCAGGAGACACGATGGTGTTGACCGGCACGGTCGTTCGGGTCGACGGGGGCGCGGCCCAGGTGAAGGTCACCGGGGCCAACGGCATCGGGCAGCACGTCACCGGCACGGTCACGGTCACGGTCGATACAGGCGAGGGGATGGCGGCGGGGGCATGAGCGTGCGCGGACGGGACTCGCTGGGCGGGAAGGCCGCCGTCGTCGGCGTCGGCGCCACCGAGTTCTCCAAGGACTCGGGGCGCAGCGAGCTGAAACTGGCCGTCGAGGCGGTGCGGGCCGCGCTGGACGACGCGGGGCTCACCCCGGCCGACGTGGACGGCATGGTGACCTTCACGATGGACACCAGCCCGGAGATCACCGTCGCCCAGGCGGCAGGGATCGGCGAGCTCTCCTTCTTCTCGCGCGTCCACTACGGCGGCGGCGCGGCCTGCGCCACCGTCCAGCAGGCGGCCCTCGCTGTCGCCGCCGGGGTCGCCGACGTCGTGGTCTGCTACCGGGCGTTCAACGAACGCTCCGGCCGCCGCTTCGGCTCCGGCGTACAGCGCCGCGAGCCGTCGGCGGAGGGCGCCGCGCTCGGCTGGGTGCTGCCGTTCGGGCTGCTCACCCCGGCGTCCTGGGCGGCCATGGCGGCGCAGCGCTATCTGCACACGTACGGGCTGACGCCTGAGGCGTTCGGGCAGGTCGCCGTCCAGGGCCGGAGCTACGCGGCGACCAATCCGGCGGCGTACTTCCACGGCAGGCCGATCACCCTCGCCGACCACGCGGCGTCCCGCTGGATAGCCGAGCCGCTGCGGCTGCTCGACTGCTGCCAGGAGACGGATGGCGGGCAGGCCCTGGTGGTCACCTCGCTGGAGCGGGCCCGCGACCTGCCGCACCGGCCCGCCGTGATCACCGCGGCCGCGCAGGGCGCGGGCCGCGCCCAGGAGCAGATGACCAGCTTCTACCGGGACGACCTCAGCGGGCTGCCGGAGACGGGCGTGGTCGCGCGGCAGCTGTGGCGGGCATCGGGGCTCACGCCCGGCGAGATCGACGTCGGCATCCTCTACGACCACTTCACCCCGTTCGTGCTCATGCAACTGGAGGAGTACGGATTCTGCGGCCGCGGCGAGGCGGCGGACTTCGTCGCCGACGCGGGGCTGCCGCTCAACACCCACGGGGGGCAGTTGGGCGAGGCGTATCTGCACGGGATGAACGGCGTCGCGGAAGCCGTGCGCCAGCTGCGCGGGAGCGCGGTGAACCAGATCGCGGACGCGTCCAGGGTGCTGGTCACCGCGGGTGCCGGGGTCCCCACGTCGGGACTCATTCTGGGGGCGGACGACTGACCCTGTCAGGCCACGCCCCCGCGCTGTCAGGTAACACCCCTGGGGGGTGCGCCCCGGCTCCTCCACCCTCAGGAGGTGGAGCCGCCCCCCGTCCTACAACCTGAGGCGGACCCCGCTTCGGGACCTGCGGGCGATCCGCCGTGGCAGGGGGCGCTTCTAGCGTGGAGCCATGACCACGCTTGTCTGCGCCAGCGCATCGAAGGCCGCGTCGGGGGCCGCGTCGAAGGCCGTGAACTCCCCCGCCTATCCCTCCTTCGCCTCGTATATGCGGGCCCGCCAGCCCGTGCTGCTGCGTGCCGCCCGTTCGCTGACCGCCAACCCCAGCGACGCCGAGGACCTGCTGCAGACGGCGCTCACCAAGACCTATGTCGCCTGGGAGCGGATCGAGGACCACCGGGCCCTCGACGGCTATGTGCGCCGCGCCCTGCTCAACACGCGCACCTCGCAGTGGCGCAAGCGCAAGGTCGACGAGTTCACCTGTGACGAGCTGCCGGAGCCGGACCCGGAGCCGGTGGCCGACCCGGCCGAGCAGCAGGCGCTCAGGGACGCCATGTGGCGCGCGGTGATGAAGCTGCCCGCCCGGCAGCGGGCGATGGTCGTCCTGCGGTACTACGAGGACCTGAGCGAGGCGCAGACCGCCGAGGTGCTCGGGGTCTCCGTCGGCACGGTGAAAAGCGCGGTCTCGCGGGCGCTCGGCAAGCTGCGCGACGCCCCGGAGCTGCGGCCCGTTCGCTGAGGCTCCACGAGACCCGGCGAGGCTCTACGAGACCCGGCGAGGTACCGCGAGACCCGGCGAGGCTCCGCGAGCTCGTGAGGTTTCGCCGCGTTCGTCCCGGTTTCCCGGCTGTGACGGGCCGTCCGGAGTCGGCTGATCTGGTTCTCGGTGGCTCCTACTAGTGACATACCACCTGGTATGCGGTGAGAATCAGCCGCAACCCTACTGCTCCGTAGCGCCCACCGGGAGGACGCCGTGCTGAGCACGATGCAGGACGTACCGCTGACCGTGACCCGCCTGCTCAGGCACGGGTCGACCATCCACGGCACGTCGCAGGTCACGACGTGGACCGGCGAGAGCGAGCCGCACCGCCGCAGCTATGCCGAGGTCGGCGTCCGCGCCGCCCAGCTGGCGCACGCCCTGCGCGAGGACCTCGGAGTCGAGGGCGACCAGCGGGTCGCGACCCTCATGTGGAACAACGCCGAGCACCTTGAGGCGTACTTCGCCATCCCCGCCATGGGCGCCGTGCTGCACACCCTCAACCTCCGGCTGCCCCCTGAGCAACTGGCCTGGGTCGTCAACCACGCCGCCGACCGCGTGGTCATCGTCAACGGTTCGCTGCTGCCGCTGCTCGCGCCGCTGCTGCCGCACCTGGCCCCCGTCGAGCATGTGATCGTCAGCGGCCCCGGCGACCGCTCCGTCCTGGACGGCGCCAGCGTCCAGGTGCACGAGTACGAGGAGCTGCTCGCCGGAAAGCCGGAGACCTACGACTGGCCCGAGCTGGACGAACGCCAGGCCGCCGCCATGTGCTACACCTCCGGCACCACCGGCGACCCCAAGGGAGTCGTCTACTCGCACCGCTCCATCTATCTGCACGCCATGCAGGTCAACATGGCGCAGTCGATGGGCCTCACTGACCACGACACCAGCCTGGTGGTCGTCCCGCAGTTTCATGTGAACGCCTGGGGACTGCCCCACGCGGTCTTCATGACCGGCGTGAACCTGCTGATGCCGGACCGCTTTCTGCAGCCCGCCCCGCTCGCCGAGATGATCGAGAGCGAGCGCCCCTCGCACGCCGCAGCCGTCCCCACCATCTGGCAGGGCCTGCTCGCCGAGCTCACCGCCAAGCCGCGGGACGTCAGCTGCATGAAGCAGGTCACCATCGGCGGCTCGGCCTGCCCGCCCGCGCTGATGGAGGCGTACGACAAGCTCGGCGTCCAGGTCTGCCACGCCTGGGGCATGACGGAGACCTCGCCGCTCGGCACGGTCGCCCGCGTCCCGGCTGGGGCGGGCGCGGACGAGGAGATGGCCTACCGCCTCACCCAGGGCCGCTTCCCCGCCGGTGTCGAGGCGCGGCTGGTCGGCCCCGGCGGCGAACACCTGCCCTGGGACGGCGAGTCGGCCGGTGAGCTGGAGGTGCGCGGCCCCTGGATCGCGGGCGCCTACTACGGCGGCGCGGACGGCGAGGACTTCCGCCCCGCCGACAAGTTCAGCGAGGACGGCTGGCTGAAGACCGGCGATGTCGGCGTGATCACCGCCGACGGCTATCTCACGCTCACCGACCGCGCCAAGGACGTCATCAAGTCCGGCGGCGAGTGGATCTCGTCCGTCGAGCTGGAGAACGCGCTGATGTCCCACCCCGAGGTCGCCGAGGCCGCGGTGGTCGCCGTGCCCGACGACAAGTGGGGCGAGCGCCCGCTGGCCACCGTGGTGCTGCGGGAGGACGCGAGCGCGGACTACGCCGCGCTGCGGACCTTCCTGGGCGAGAAGATCGCCAAGTGGCAGCTGCCGGAGCGCTGGGCGATCATCCCGGCCGTGCCGAAGACGAGCGTCGGCAAGTTCGACAAGAAGGTGATCCGCCGGCAGTACGCGGACGGCGAGCTGGACGTGACCACGCTCGGCGACCAGAAGTGACCCGCTTCAGCGGTCCAGCCAGCGGCGCAGCAGCCTGCTGACGGTCGGCATGGCCGCATAGGTCATCAGGGTGCTGAACAGCGCGGCGAACACCGCCGTCCGCAGCACCAGCGGCAGAGTCGTGAGGTGCGGCCCGAGCACCGCGTTGCCGAGCAGCGAGATCGGGAAGATGGCCAGTCCGGAGCTGATGGCCATCTTCCAGCGCGGCGGCGCGGGCCGGGCCGACCCCGGCTTGGCGAACCAGGTCTCCATGCCGGTCAGCTCACGCCGGGCTATCTCGGTGTGGAAGTGCCCCTCGCAGTTGGCGAACCACTCGGCCCGCTCCGGGGACTCCTGCCACCGCCGCAGCGCGTCCGCGTCCCGGAACCGGTGCACCAGGAAGTACGGCGCGCCCTCGGCCGACGGCCGGAAGAAGCCGTGCCCGAGGTGCCCGGCGATGGCCGTGGCGGCGTCCAGGATGCCACGGGCCCACTTCTCGAAGGACTCCTCGTAGCCCGGCTCGACCCGACGGGCGATCAGCAGCGTGACCTCGCCGTTGTCGGCGGGCACGGTCGGGTGCTCAAGGGGGCCGTCGGGCTCGGTGCTCATGGTCGGGACACTCCTTGCTCACGCACTCCGGTTTGTTCGCACACTCCTGTTTCACGTGAAACAGCGCCCGTGGGCGTCAGTTGGTGCCGATCTTCGCCAGCAGGTCGACGATGCGGCCCTGCACCTCGGCGCTCGTGGAGCGTTCCGCGAGGAACAGCACGGTTTCCCCCGAAGCGAGCTTCGGCAGATCCGACTGGTCGACGGCGGCGGTGTAGACGACCAGAGGGGTGCGGTTCAGCTGCCCGTTGGCCCGCAGCCAGTCGACGATCCCGGCGCGTCGGCGGCGTACCTGCATCAGGTCCATCACCACCAGGTTCGGCCGTGTCTCGGTCGCCAGCGTCACCGCGTCCGTGTCGGCTCCGGCCCGTGCGACCTGCATACCGCGCCGTTCCAGGGCCGCCGTCAGCGCGAGCGCGATCTCCTCGTGCTCCTCGATCAGCAGGACGCGGGACGGGTGCTGCTCACTGTCGCGCGGCGCGAGCGCCTTCAGCAGTACGGCGGGGTCGGCGCCGTACGCCGCTTCGCGGGTGGCCTGGCCGAGACCGGCCGTCACCAGTACGGGGACCTCGGCGGCGACGGCCGCCTGGCGCAGCGACTGGAGCGCCGTGCGGGTGATGGGCCCGGTCAGCGGGTCCACGAACAGGGCGGCCGGGAACGCGGCGATCTGCGCGTCCACCTCGTCGCGGGAGTTCACGGTCACCGGCCGGTAACCGCGGTCGCAGAGCGCCTGCTGGGTCGAGGTGTCGGGCGCGGGCCAGACCAGCAGGCGGCGCGGGTTGTCCAGCGGCTCGGGGGGCAGCTCGTCGTCCATCGGCTGCGGCTGGGGGCGGTTGGCCACCTCGACGGCGCCGTTCGGGCCGTCCAGGGGCTCGGGGCCCTCGGCGCCCTCGTCGGGCGCGCCGATGGCGTAGGCGCGGCCCGCGGGGCGCGGCTGGGGTGCGGGCTGGGGACCCGGCAGCGGGAGCGCGGCGGCGGGCTTGGGCTCCTGCGCCCGCTCGGCCGTCTGGGGCTGGGGGTGAGCCTGGGGCTGGGCTGGGCCCTGCGTCTGCGCCTGTGTCGCGGGGGGCTCGGGGGGCGTCTCGGGGCGTGCGGATTCCGCGCGGCTGGCGTCGGGCTCGGGCGGTGTGCCCAGCTTGCGGCGGCGGCCCGAGCCGACGGGGGGCTGGCCCCCGGCACGGTCGTCGGCCACGCCGTGCGGCGGGGTGTGCTGCTGGTCCGCGAGCTGCTGAGTGAACGGGGCGCCCTGCCCCAGGGTGCGCACGCTGATCGACCTGCCGTGCGTGGAATCGCTGGCGTCATCGGCCGGGGCCTCGGCGGGCAACGGCTGCGCGAGACGCCGCTGCGTACCGGTGGTGCCCGCGGCGGGTGTCGGCCAGGTGGGAGCGGCGGCCGGGGCTTCGCCCGAGGCGTCGGCCGCGCCGTCCGGTGCCTGCGGCGCGGGGGCGGTCTCTTATACACAAATCCGAGCCCCCGAGACGCTACAGGTCATCGCGGTTGCCGTCTTGTGCGTGTAAAGGGGGGGG